>DASXBC010000139.1:0-9531 GCA_036406355.1 Solirubrobacterales bacterium
CTCGCCGGCCTCCTCGACCAGCGGCCGGACTTCGACCGAGACACCCTGGAGCGGCGCCTTCTTCGTCCACTCGAGGGCCTCGTCGAGGTTCGCGGCCTCAATGATCCAGAAGCCCATCAGCTGCTCCTTGGTCTCGGCGAACGGCCCGTCGGTGACGGCCGCCTCACCGCCCTCCTCGAGCGGGAAGCGGACCACGGTCGCGGTCGCGCGCTCGCGCAGGCCGGCGCCGTAGACCATCGCCCCGGCGTCCCTCAGTTCCTGGTTGTAGCGGTCCATCAGGTCGATCGTCGCCTGCATCTCGTCGGGCGAGATCTCCTCGAAGTTCGGCTCCTCTCCGATCAATCCGAGCAGATACTGCATCGAGTGCCTCCTTTGTCGCGGCGGCTGCGGATGGCCGCCTTTCACCCTAACGACGAACGGGAATCGCCCAGATCGACAGGCGGGCGAAAAATCGCGTCAGGCGCGCAGGCGGTACCCGGTCGAGAACAGGCGCAGGTTGATCGCGAACAGCGCCGCGGTCGCTCCGGCCAGCGCCAGGAGCGAGAGGGCGATGCTGACTTCGGTGTAGCCGATGAACCCGTAGCGGATCAGGTTGATCATGTAGAAGATCGGGTTGAAGTGGGTCAGGGTCTGGAACGGCTGCGGCAGCAGGGTCGCCGAGTAGAAGACGCCGCCGAGGAAGATCAGCGGCTGGAGGATGAAGGTCTGGGCGAAGGCGACGTCGTCGAACTGTTCGGCGCGTACCCCGATCAGGACGCCCAGTTGGGAGAAGAAGAAGCCGACCAGGAACAACCCGGGCACGAGGACCAGGATGTGGTCGACGGGGAGATCGACGAGGATCGAGGAGGCGATGAAGGTCAGCGTCGCCACGATCAGCCCGCGCATGAAGCCGCCGAAGGAGAAGGCCAGAAGCAGCTCTGCCGGCGAAGCGGGCGAGGAGAGCTGGTCCTGGATCGCCCCCTGGAATTTCTGCTGCAGGATCGAGGACGAGTTGTTGGCGAACGAGTTGATCGAGAACGACATCATGATCAGGCCAGGGATCACGAAGACGACGTAGTCGATCCCGTGCAGCTTGTCGATCCGGCTCCCGAGCGCAGCGCCGAAGACGGAGATGTAGAGGAAGGTTTCGAGCAGCGGCCCGCCGAGAGTCTGTTTCTTGATCTTCATGAAACGGTTCACCTCGCGGCGCCAGAGCGTGTAGAAGCGGATCCGGGCGGTCGCGTTCACGCCTCGATCTCCTCCTCGAGCTGGATGTGGGAGCGGGAGAGCTCCTTGCGGCCGACCAGCGCCAGGTAGGCGTCCTCGAGGTTGAGGACGCCGAAGCTCGACGCGAGGTCCTCGCTTGTCCCCTCGGCGACGATCTCGCCGTGGTCGATGAAGGCGATCCGGTCGCAGAGCTGCTCGGCCTCCTCGAGGTAGTGCGTCGTCAGCAGGATCGTCGTCCCCTCCTGGTTGATCCGCTGCACGTAGTGCCAGAGCTCGAGCCGCAGCTCGACGTCGACCCCGGCGGTCGGCTCGTCGAGGATCAGCAGCCGCGGCCGGTGCATCATCGCCCGGGCCAGGATCAGCCGCCGCTTCATCCCGCCCGAGAGGGTCCGCGTCCGTTCGTCGCGCTTCTCGGTCAGCGAGAAGGTCTCGAGCAGCTCCTCCGCCCGCTCGCGCCGCTCGCGCTTCGGCACCCCGAAGTAGCCGGCGTGGTAGTCGAGCGTCTCCTCGACGGTCAGGAACCAGTCGATGTTCGGCTCCTGCGGCGCGAGCCCGACCGACTGCCGTGAGGCCTCGTAGTCCTCGATCGCGTCGTGGCCGAAGGTCCTGATCGAGCCCGAGGTCACCTGGGCCAGGCCCGTCGTGCAGTGGATCAGGGTCGACTTCCCGGCCCCGTTGGGCCCGAGCAGGCCGAAGAACTCACCGGGCTGGATCTGGAGCGAGACCGAGCGCAGCGCCTCGACCCCGGTCGGGTAGGTCTTGACCAGATTCTCGATGTCGAGGGCGGGCTCGGGCACGACGCCCAAACCTAGAGGACCGGCCCTGCCGGCCCGCTCACGCCGAATCGTCGCGCGGTTTCGCGATCGCGACCATGCGATCGTTTGCCTGCCGCATCACCATCTCGTAGGGCCAGGCGAACTTGCGCTGGAGCCAGTGCAGGACCTGGATGTCGCGGGAGGTGAAGACCAGGAAGCGGTCCTTCTCGATCCCGTCGATGATTCGCTCGGCGACCCGCTCGGGGGTCACCGCGCGGCGCTCGAACTGGGCGATCGCCTTCCGGATCCGCGGGGCGGAGCGGTCGACCCCGACGATCTCGACCGTGCCCACGAGCGGCGTCCGCACCGCGCCCGGGCAGACGAGGCTGACGCCGATCCCGTGCCGGCGCAAGTCGAAGCGCAGGACCTCGGAGACGCCGCGAAGGCCGAACTTGCTGGCGCTGTAGGCCGCGTGCCAGGGCAAACCGAAGAGGCCGGCGGCCGAGGAGACGTTGACGAGGTGGCCGCCCCTCCCGGCCTCGATCATCGCCGGGACGAAGCACTCAAGCACGCTGATCGGCCCGATCAGGTTGACGTCGATCATCTTCTGCCAGTCGCTGTGGCGGAGGCGCTCGATCGAGCCCCAGGTCGAGACGCCGGCGATGTTCATCACGACGTCGACGCTGCCACCGCCGGCGTGGACCTCGTCGGCGAGGGCGACCACCGCGGCGTGGTCGGTCAGGTCGGCGACCGTCGCCGTCCCGACCCGACCGCCGGAGCGCTCGATCGTCGCGACGACATCGCCGAGGTCCTGGATGTCGGTCAGGTGGACCTCCGCTCCCCGCGCCGCGACGGCGATCGCGGTGGCGCGCCCGATGCCGCTGGCGGCTCCGGTGACCAGGCAGCGGCTCTCGCGCAGCTCCCTCACCTCGCCCACTCCTCGAGCTCGAAGTCGGGGGCGACGCGGAGCGATTTGAGCGTCATCGCCAGCATCTCGTAGTGCCCGACGAGCATGCAGAGCTCGATCAGCTCGACGTCGCCGAGCTCGGCGCTCAACCTTGCCCAGAGCTCGTCGCCGATCTCGCCCTCGCGATGGAGCTCGTCGGCGGCGGCGAGCAGCATCGACTGCCGCTCCGACCAGCCCGGCGCGCCGGCGCCGTCGCGGACCCGGGCGATCTCCTCGCGGCTGAGCCCGGTCTTGCGACCGATCCGGACGTGGTGGGTCCACTCGTACTCGCAGCCGGTGTTGTCGGCGACGCGGAGGATCAGCAGCTCCGTGTCCCGGCGCGGAAGCCTCCCGCGCGGCATCAGCGCGCTCGCGAACCGGAGCCAGCGCCGGAACAGGCGCGGGTGGCGGGCCAGCGTGGTGAAGATCCGCGGCGGGCGGCCGCCTGTGGCGAGCCCGGAGAACCTCGCGATCCCCGCGTTGATCAGGCCGATCTCGCGACGGGACCCGGGCGGGATCCGGGGAGTTTGGCCTCCACCCATCGGGGGAAGGTAGCGTGAGACCTCGTGGCGGCGCCATTCACCAAGATCAGGCTGACCGATGTCGAGGACTCTGCCCCGAAGTTCGGCTACGGCGAGATCCAGCAGGCTCGCTTCGCGAACTCCGACCTCGAGGTCGAGCAGGCCGGGGTCGCCTACCACCGGATCGCCCCAGGAATGCGACAGGCTTTCGGCCACCGGCACGACAAGGCGGAGGAGATCTACATCGTCATCTCCGGCGCCGGCCGGGTCAAGCTCGACGACGAGGTCGTCGAGATCGAGGCGCTCGACGCCGTCCGCGTAGGCCCCGGCGTGACCCGCGCCTTCGAGGCGGGGCAGGACGGGCTCGAGTACCTCGCGGTCGGCGCCCTCGCCGACCGCGACGACTTCGAGATCCTCCAGGGCTGGTGGCAGGACTGAAACGCCCGCTGCTCGCGGTCGACACCCCCTCGATGCTGTTCCGCGCCTTCTACGCGCTGCCGAAATCGATCGTCGGCCCGGACGGCAACCCGGTCAACGCGCTGCTCGGCGCCGCCAACCTGATCCTGCGCGAGGTCGAAGCCCACGACCCGCGCGCGGTCGTCCTCTGCTTCGGCCCAGACGCGGCCTCCTACCGGACCCAGCTGTTCCCCGCCTACCACGCCGACCGCGACGACGTGCCCGACGAGCTGGCGCCGCAGTGGGCCGACTGCCGGGCGTTCTTCGAGGCATTCGGCTGGACGGTGGCGGTCAGCGGGTCGCTCGAGGCCGACGACCTGCTCGGCACCTATGCCCGGCTCGAGGCAGAGGCGGGCGGGATGGCGCTGCTCCTGACCGGCGACCGCGACATGTACCAGTGCGCCGGCGAGCGGGTGACCGTCCTCTACGTCCGAACCGGCGGCAAAGGCGCCGAAGAGGTGACGCCGGACGGCGTCCGCGAGCGCTACGGGGTCGACCCCGGCCAGGTCCCGGACTTCATCGCCCTGCGCGGCGACCCCTCCGACGGCATCCCGGGGGCGAAGGGGGTCGGCGCCAAGACGGCCGCCGAGCTGCTCCGCCGCCACGGCTCGCTCGAGGCGATCCTCGACCATGCGATCCGCGAGCAGCGCCCGAAGCTCCGCGGCGCGCTGCTCGACGCGCGCGAGGAGCTGCTGGCCTTCAAGGACATCGCGACGCTCCGGGACGCCGGGGTCGAGCGGCCCCCCGACCGCGGCACCGACTGGCGGGGCGCCGCGGGCGCGGCCCGCGAGCGCGGCATGAACCGCCTCGCCGAGCGGCTCGAGAGCTTCGAGGCAGCCTAGGCGGCGCGCAGCGCCGAGCGCCTCGGGGCGATCGCCTCGGCGGCGAGCCTCGCTGCCTCGACCCCGCTCCCCCACGCGACCTCGGAGAGCAGGCCGGGCGAGGCCATCATGTCGCCGGCGACGAAGACGCCGCCGCCGCGGTCGACGGCCGGGCGGTCGGCCCAGGTCGTGCCGGGGAGGTCGAGGGCGCCGCTGCGCCGGTCCATCACGGTCCGGCGGCGCCAGGTCTCGCGCTCGCGCCAATCGGGCATCGCGAGGTCGATCAGCCGCTCGAGCCGGAGACAGGCCTGGTCGGGGCTCTCGTCGGGGCGGATCGGCATCTGGGCCTGGATCAGCTCCTCGCCGGGAGGAGCGATGCTGCTGTCGGCGGCGCTGTAGCGCTCGAACCATCCCGCCTCGTCGAGATCGGAGACGACGAACGGGTCGCCGCGCCGGTGCTCGACTCCGAGGTCGAGGCAGACCGTCCTGCCGCTGAGCCACTCGAGCGAGGAGTCGCCGAGCAGATCGCGCGCCTGGCGGAGCTCGGTCGCGACGATCACCGGCGCCTCCGGCAGCGAGGTGACGCAGTGATCGGTCTCGATCCGGACCCCGAGCCGGCGGGCCCGGCTCTCGAGCGAGTCGACCAGGGCGTTCCAGCCGCCGATCACGTAGCGGGCCGGCGGCGGCGCGTTGAGCAGGGCGCGCACGGTGCGGCCCCAGATGAACTCGGCCGAGAGCTCGCCCGGGTCGTGGTGGAAGGTGTAGACGCCGGCCGCGGCGGAGAGGATCTGGGCGGTCCGCTCATCGGTGTGCTCGGCGGCCCAGCCGCGGAATTCGCGGTCGGCGGGAGCCTGGCGGCCGCGCAGCCGCAGGACGGCGGGGGCCGTGGCGAGCGGCGGCGTGCGACGCAGGTCCCCTTCCCAGCGGAACCGGATCGGCGCCAGCGGCACCCCACGGGTGGCCGGCAACAGCTCGCGATCGCGGAGCCAGCGGCAGAACAGGCCGTCCTTGTAGAGGACGTGCGGGCCGAGGTTCGCCCGGTAAGGGCCCTCGGTGCTGCGGGCGCGGCCGCCGAGCTCGTCGTGGGCCTCGAACAGGGTGACGTCGGCCTCGGCCTCGGCGCATGTGATCGCCGCCACCATTCCCGCGATACCGCCTCCGACAATCGTGATCCCGCCCATCTCCGCAACCTCCTCGGGGTGCTGTGCGGGGCCAAAGTTAGAGGGTGACTGGTCCGATATACAGTTCCAGTAATGGCGTCGTCGAATGGGCCAGTTGGCGGGGGCCCTGAACTGCTCCTGAGGCTGGATCGCGGGGACCAGACCGCCCTCCACGAGCAGATCGAGCGCTCGATCCGCGACGACATCCGCGCCGGCCGCCTCGCCGCCGGATCGAGGCTCCCGTCGAGCCGGGCGCTGGCGACCGAGCTCGGGGTCTCGCGCGGCGTCGTGACGGAGGCCTACGGCCAGCTCGCCGCCGAGGGCTACCTGCACACGCGCCAGGGGGCGCCGGTGCGGGTCGCGAGCGCGGTCCGGGCCTCGGCGCCCAGGGCGCCGGCTCGCTCGCTGCTGCCGAGCTTCAGCTACCACTTCCACCCCGGCCTGCCCGACCTCGCCGGGTTCCCGCGCGATCGCTGGCTGCGCTCGCTGCGCGCCGCCTGGCGCCAGGCGCCGATCGGGGCGATCGGGTACGCCGACCCGCGCGGCGTCCCCGAGCTGCGCGAGGCGCTCGCCGAGTACCTGGGGCGGGTCCGGGGCGCCGCCACCGACCCCGAGCACACCCTGATCTGCACCGGGTTCACCCAGGGCCTCTCGCTGCTCTGCCGCTGGCTCGCGGCGCAGGAAGTCGAGCGGGTCGCGCTCGAGGACCCGGGCTGGCATCCGCACCGCCTGATCGTCGAACAGGCCGGCCTCGAGGTCGTGCCGATCCCGGTCGACGAGGAGGGCCTGCGCGTCGACCTGCTCCGCGCCAGCGGGGCGACGGCGGTGATCGTCACTCCGGCGCACCAGTTTCCGACCGGGTGCGTGATGAGCAGCGAGCGGCGGGCGGCGCTGATCGAGTGGGCCGAGACCGACGACGGCCTGATCGTCGAGGACGACTACGACGCCGAGTTCCGCTACGACCGCGGCGGCGTCGGGGCGCTTCAGGGCCTCGCCCCCGAGCGGGTCGTCCTGATCGGCTCGGCGAGCAAGCGGCTGGCGCCGGCGATGCGGCTCGGCTGGATGCTGGCGCCGTCCTGGCTAGCCTGGATCCTGATCGCGGCGAAGACGGTCGAGGACTCGGGCTCGGAGGCCGTCGGGCAGCTGGCCCTGCACGACTTCGTCGCCCGCGGCGAGCTCGACCGCCACCTGCGGCGGATGCGGCTGCGCTACGAGGGCCGTCGCGACGCACTGATCGAGGCGCTCGGGCGCTGGGCGCCGGGCTGCGTCGCGGGTGAGGGCGCCGCCGGCCTCTATGAGCTCGTCGCGCTGCCGGCCGGGCTCGAGGAGGCGGGCCTGATCACGGCTGCCGCCGAGCGCGGGGTCGGCGTCGAGGGAATCGCGCTGCACAGCTTCACCGGCGGCCGGCCGCCGGCCCTCGTGCTCGGCTTCGGCAACCTGCCGGAGCCGGCGATCGAGCACGGGGTGCGCCTGCTCGGCGAGGCCCTCGGCGACGTCGGCGCCGGCTGACTCAGGGCGCGGCGCCGAGGTGGCGGAGCACCGAGCGGGCGGCGTTGAGCCCGCACATCCCGTGGGCGCCGGCCCCCGGCGGGGTTGCGGCGGAGCAGATGTAGAGGCCGCGGCCGCCCGCCGAGTAGGGGTCGAGCGCGAGCCGCGGCCGCAGCAGCGACTGGAGCCCGTCGGTCGCGCCGTTGATGATGTCGCCGCCGACGTAGTTCGGGTTGTGGGCCTCGAGATCGGCGGCGCTGCGGACGTGGCGGGCGACGATCCGCTCCCGCAGCCCGGGGGCGAACCGTTCGATCTGGTCGATCAGCGACTCGGTCACGTCGCCGCGAAAACCGCTCGGGACGTGGCAGTAGGACCAGATCGGGTGGACATTCCCCTCCGAGCGCCCGGGGTCGGCGAGGTACTGCTGGCCGACGAGGACGAACGGGCGCTCCGGCATCCGGCCGCGGTTCACCTCGCGCTCGGCGGCGACGATCTCCTCGTAGGAGCCGATCGCGTGGACGGTTCCGGCGCGACGGGCCGCCTCCGCCGTCCACGGCACCCCGCCCTCGACAGCGAGGTCGACCTTGAAGGCGCCGGGCCCGTGACGGTAGCGGCGCAGCCCGCGGGCGGCGCGCGCCGATATCCGGTCGCCGGCGATCTCGGCGACGGCCGCAGGGGCGAGGTCGAAGACGACCGCGTCGGCGGCTGGCAGCTCGCCGAGCGCCCGCACCGGCCGTCCGGTCTCGATCGTCCCGCCGGCGTCCCGCACCGCGGCGGCGAGGGCGTCGGCGATCGCCTGCGACCCGCCCCGCGCGACCGGCCAGCCGTAGCGGTGACAGGCCGCGATCAGGGCGAGCCCGACCGCCGAGCTGAAGAGACCGCCCTGCGGGCTGAACGAATGCGCGGCGACGCCGCCGAACAGCGCCCGCGCGCCGTCGCTGCCGAGGGTGCGCGCGAGCATTTCCGCCGGAAGCGCCGCCCGGAAACCGAATCGGGCGAGCATGATCGGGTGCCGGGGCAGATGAAGGAACGGCTCCAGGATGTCCTCGGAGAGCGAGTCGAATCCGGCCGCCGGGGGGCCGAAGGCCCGCTTCCACGAGCTTCCGGCGGCACCGAGCCCCTCCGCCGTCTCCTCGATCGAGCGCACCATCGTCGCCGCGGTCCCGTCGTCGAACGGGTGGGCGAGATCGACCTCGGGCCAGGCCCACTCGAGCCCATGGCGATCGAGGTCCAGATCGCGCAGCCCCGGCGAGTCGACGACGAGCGGGTGGGTGGCCGAGCAGTCGTCGTGAACGAGGCCGGGCAGCGTCAGCTCGCTGCTGCTGGCGCCGCCGCCGATCGTCGCGGCGGCCTCGAGGACCGTCACCCCCACCCCGGCCCTCGCCAGAGTTGCGGCGCAGGCGAGCCCGTTCGGCCCGGCGCCGACGACGATCGCGTCACTCATGAACGGGGAACGGGAGGCCGTCGAGCCAGGGCTGCTGCCCGATCATGTCGGCGACGCGGACGTGACCCTCGTCGACGAGCCCGGTGGCGGCGTCGAAGATCCGGTAGTGCTGGCGCCCGTCGTTGGCCGGCTGCGACTCGAGCGTCACCACGCGTAGCTCTCCCTCGGCGAAGTCGCAGCGCTCCTGGACCGCCGCCAGCAGACGCTCGTCGTGGAAGTGGCCGTCGCCGAAGTTGTAGCCGAGGACGACGCCGGCGACGAGCTCGCCCTCGCGGACGTCGTATTCCTCGATGTCGTCGACGGCGCGGGCGCTGAGCCCGTTCAGAGCGCGGCCATGCGAGTGCATCGAGCGGAACGCCAGCCCTTTGTAGAGGAGGACGTCGATCAGGTCGTCCTCGTAGAACTTGGCGAGCTGCTCGGTGACGATCGGTGCCGCCTTGACGATCCCCGCGTTCAGCCGCTTCTCGCACCCATGCCGGAACAGCCACTGGCTCGTCGCCCAGTTGCCGGCGTAGTACCGCATCGAGGGCAGGAACGAGATCAGGTCAGGCCGGAAGTTGCCGAGTACCGGGAAGCCGACGCAGGTG
Source organism: Solirubrobacterales bacterium (assembly GCA_036406355.1). Taxonomy (GTDB): domain Bacteria; phylum Actinomycetota; class Thermoleophilia; order Solirubrobacterales; family 70-9; genus VRUE01. Next base: position 9,385 of record DASXBC010000139.1, read on the forward strand.
ACCGCGAGGATCGCGATCAGGAGCGGTTCGTCGAGCGTCGAGAACGAGGTGTCCCCGTAATGCCCGAACAGGAACAGCAGGCCGAAGATCATGAAGATGTTCCACTCGAGCGGCACCGCGAGCGGGAAGGTCGAGAGGATGTGGAGG
>DASXBC010000140.1:0-2853 GCA_036406355.1 Solirubrobacterales bacterium
GGGCGAGGAAGACGACGTCGACCGTGTGCTCGAACTCCTCCGTGTCGAAGGAGCCGTCGGCCCGGCGGAACTTCATCAGGTTGATCGAGGCGAGGTTGCAGGCCGAGTCATCGACGTGCATGTACTCAGAGCAAGGGTTGGAGGCGTTGATGCGGCCGCTGTTGGGCGCGGTGTGCCACCGGTTGATGGTGGTGTCGAATTGCATGCCGGGGTCGGCGCACTCCCACGCCGCCTGCGAGACCTGACGGAAGAGCTCGCGCGCCGGCAGCGTCTTTGTCGCCTCGCCTGTGGTGCGGGCGGTCAGGCTCCAGTCCTCGCCGGCTCCGACCGCCTCCATGAACTCGTCGGTGACCCGCACCGAGTTGTTCGCGTTCTGGTACTGGATCGAGGTGAAGCCGTCGCCGTCGATCGACATGTCGAAGCCGGCGTCGCGCAGCGCCGCGGCCTTCTCCTCCTCGTCGGCCTTGCACCAGATGAAGTGCTCGATGTCCGGGTGGTCGACGTCGAGGACGACCATCTTCGCCGCCCGCCTCGTCTTGCCGCCCGACTTGATCGTCCCCGCCCAGGCGTCGGCGCCGCGCATGAAGCTGACCGGGCCGCTGGCGGTGCCGCCCTTCTTCAGCGGCTCCATCGAGCCGCGGATGTTCGAGAGATTGATCCCCGACCCCGAGCCGCCGCGGAAGATCCGACCCTCTCTGGTGTTCCAGTCGAGGATCGACTCCATGTTGTCCTCGACGCTGAGGATGAAGCAGGCCGAGCACTGCGGGCGCTCCTCGAAGCCGACGTTGAACCAGACCGGTGAGTTGAAGGCCGCCTTCTGGTTGAGCAGGATCGAGGTCAGCTCGGCCTCGAAGGCGTCGGCGTCCTCGCCCGAGGCGAAGTAGCCGCCCTCGCGCCCCCACTCCGAGATCGTCCCCGCGACCCGGCCGATCATCTGTTTGACGGACCGCTCGCGCAGCTCGCTCCCGAGCTGGCCGCGGAAGTACTTCTGGGCGACGATGTTGGTCGCGTTCTGGGACCAGCTCTTCGGGAACTCGACATCGTGCTGGGCGAACGCGGGGCTCTCGGGGTCGCCGATCACGGCGTCCCGGGTCTCCCACTCGACCTCGTCGAACGGGTGCGTCCCCGGCGTCGAGAAGCGCCGCTCCATCGACAGGCCCTGGAGGTCAGCTCGGTTCGTGCTCATAGCGGTCCTGGACATCAACTGGCTCCTCTCACGGCGGGCTTTGGGGGGACTGACGAGGATCGTCTTCGAGTCGGACGGAACCCGTCGGTTAGAACCCCGCAAAAGCCGGGAATTTGAGAGCAACTCCCTCTATGGTGACAAGGAGATGGTGCGGGCGAGGGCGGCCGAAAAAGCCGAAACTGCAAAGGAAGTTGCATCCGACGCGATCGCGGCGGTCAAGCCACGGTTGCGGGGCGTCTCCCACGAGTGGGCTTTCTTCATCTCGCTCGGCCTCGGCGCGGCGCTGATCCTCGCCGCCAGGACACCGAAGGCAACTCTCGCGGTCGCGATCTACGCGGTCAGCCTCTCGGCCCTGTTCGGGACCAGCGCGCTCTATCACCGCGTCGACTGGAAGCGGCCCAATGTCCGCCGCTGGATGCGGCGGCTCGACCACTCGATGATCTTCCTCCTGATCGCCGGCACCTACACGCCGTTCGCCCTGCTGGTGCTCGAAGGCCCGCTCGCCGACGCGATCCTCGCCGTCGTCTGGGTCGGAGCGGTGATCGGGGCGATCGTCGAGACGATCTGGATCGAACACCCGAAATGGGTCGCTGCCCTGGTCTACATCTCGCTCGGCTGGGTCGCGGTCGTCGCCTTCCCGGGCCTCTGGGACCAGATCGGGTGGGGGGGGACGCTGCTGGTCGCGGCGGGCGGCCTCCTCTACACGATCGGCGCGGTCGTCTACGCGACCCAGCGCCCCAACCCGAACCCGAGGGTCTTCGGCTACCACGAGGTCTTCCACCTGCTCGTGATCGCCGCCGCCGCCGCTCACTTCGCGGCGATCGCGTTCTACGCCCTGCCCGCGTCCTAGGCGGCGACGGCCTCGGGCCGGCTGAGGCTCTCGGCCGAGGCGACGAGCTCGGCCAGGATCTCGTCGAGGCGCTCGGCCTGCTGCGGCTCGAGCTCGAGCCCGCCCTCGCGGAGGATGTCGTGGGCGTGGGGGACGGCGAGCTCGGCCTCGACGACGCGGCCGCCCATCGCAGCCATCACCTTGCGCAGCTCGGCCTGGGCCCAGACGCCGCCGAACATGCTCTTCGAGGCACCGACCGCCGCCGCCGGCTTTCCACTCAGGGCGCTTTCGCCGGCCGGCCGCGAGGCCCAGTCGAGCGCGTTCTTGAGCTGGCCCGGAAGCGAGTGGTTGTACTCGGGGGTGGCGATCAGGACGGCGTCGGCGTCGCGGATCGCGTCGCGCAGCTCGCGGACCGCGGCCGGCGCCGGCCCCGCCTCGGCGTCCTCGTCGAACGGCGGTATCTCGGCCAGCCGCTCGAACGGGACCAGCTCCACTCCCGCGGGCAGCCGCTCGGCGGCCGTCCGCAGGAGGGCGCCGTTCAGCGATCCCCGGCGCAGGCTTCCGGAGATGCCGAGGACGCGCATCGCTACTCGTGCTCCTTGACGAGCTCCAGCTCGACCTCGATCCGGACCTCGTAGTCGAGGACCTCGCCGCCGCTCGGCAGCTCGGCGTTCCAGTCGAGCCCGAACTCGCGGCGATCGACGGTGGTCTCGAGTGAGATCCCGACCCGCGGGGAGCCCGCGAGATCGGCGCCGACCTCGGCGTATCGCCCGCTCGCCTCGACCTGGCGAACCGCGCCGCCGATCTCGAGCTCGCCGCGGATGCGGACGCTGCCGTC
>DASXBC010000141.1:0-12959 GCA_036406355.1 Solirubrobacterales bacterium
CGGGAGAGGACGCGGATGAAGGCGCGCCCGATCGCGAGCGCGGTCGTCTCGTCCATCTCGGTCCCGTAGACGCCCCGGATGTCGTAGGCCTTGAATATCTGCGGCGGCGCCAGGGTCAAAACGCACCCGCCAGCGCGTCGTAGCTCTGCTCGAGGGTCTGCGGCATCACCTTCGTGTCGGCGATCACCGGCATGAAGTTCGTGTCGCCGCCCCAACGCGGGACGACGTGGAGGTGGATGTGGTGCTCGACCCCGGCGCCTGCGGCGCGTCCCTGGTTGAGGCCGACGTTGTAGCCGTGCGGGTCGTAGACCTCCTCGAGCCTCGCAATCGCCCGCTGCGCGAGCGCCATCATCTCGGCGATCGTCTCAGCGGTGAGCCCCTGGAGGGTGGCGATGTGCTCGTAGGGCGCCACCATCAGGTGCCCGTTCGTGTAGGGGAAGAGGTTGAGGATCACGAAGCAGCGCTCGCCGCGGTGGACGATCAGGTTCGCCCGGTCATCACCGGCATCGGGCTTGACACAGAAGATGCACTCCTCCTCGGTGTCCTTCGCCGCGTCCTTCACGTAGTCGAGGCGCCACGGCGCCCAGATCCGAAAATTGGCCACACCCCTGATCCTATGGAACGGAAAGCCGCCCGAACGCAGTTATGCACCCTATTCGGGACTAAGTGCGTTCGGTCGAAGAAACGCTGCCCGCACTGAGGTTGATCAAGGCCCGCGGTCGCGGGCAAGGCCTCGCATAAGTCGCACCTCCTCCGCTATCGCCGAGCCATGCCCGGACGCGGGAGGGCGGGCGCGAGGACTCCGGTGATCATCAGCGCGCGCGCCCGGGAGCGGAGGACATGGCGCCTTGTCAGAGCCAGCCGCGGCGCTTGAAATAGCCGACCATGCCGACGAACAGCGCCACCATCACCCCGAGAATCACCCAGAAGCTGGTGTGTGGCCCGTGGTTCTGGTCGCCGCCCGGAAGCCAGACGTTCATCCCGAAGAAGCTGGCGATCAGGGTCAGCGGCAGGACGATGACGCTGATCGAGGTGAGAACGCGGAGGATGTCGTTGACGCGGTGGGAGATCACCGACTCGTTCGTCTCCTCGAGCGCCTCGACCACCTCCTTGTAGTTCTCGAGCATGTCCCAGATCCGCTCGTGGGCGTCGACGATGTCGTCGAAGTAGATCTCGAGGTCGAGGTCGGTGGCCAGGTAGCGCTGCTTGACCCGCTCGAGATCGCGCAGGACCGGCCGCTGCGGGCGGATCACTTTGCGGAAGTTGATGATCTCCTGCTTGGCGTTGGAGATGTCGCGCACGACCTCGTCGGATCGACCCTCGAAGATGTCGTCCTCGAGCGCGTCGAGTTTGTTGCCGATCTTGCGCAGCATCGGGAAGCAGTAATCGAAGCTGTCATCGACGAGGCGGTAGAGGAGGTAGCCGGAGCCGCGCGAGAAGAGCTGCTCCCGGGTCTCCTCCTTGACGCGGCAGGTCTCGAACAGGTACTCGACCGGCTGCAACGGCTGGTTCGGGATCGTCACCAGGTAGCCCGGCCCGACGAAGAGGTCGAGCTCGCCGGTCCCGAGCCTCCTCGCGGCGGGGTCGAAGATGGGGAAGTGGAGGACGATGAAGAGGTAGTCGTCGTAGACGTCGATCTTCGGCCGCTGGTTGCGGGAGAGGACGTCCTCGAGGTCGAGGGCGTGGAAGTCGAAGTTCTCCTCGAGCCAGGCGCGCTCCAGCGCTCCCGGGCGCTCGATGTTCACCCAGCGCAGGTCGGCGGTGTCGATCTGCTCGACGTGGGGGGTCTGGGGCTCAGCCGGCGCCGGCGCGAGCGTATTCCGCCGCGCAGAACGACGCAGCCGTGGTTTTGGAAGGTTCGGCATCGCTCTGGCTCATCATGTCGGCGGTCTCGTACGGCATGCGTTGGAACAAGGTTAAACGCCAGGTCCAATTCGGACCGGGCGAATTTTCCCCTGGTACTCTTCCCCCACACATACGCCACATCAAGAGGGGTGGAGGGACTGGCCCATCGAAGCCCCGGCAACCACCTCGGACCATCGGTTCGAGGGGAGGTGCCAAGTCCAGCAGGCCGGATTGGAAGGCCTGGAAGATGTGGGGGACGTCCGATCAGGACCTCTGCCCCACAGGAGGCGGAGGTTTTTTTATGACGACGAACATAGGAACGATCGGATGTCAATCGAGAGCCTGAAGTGCAAGGAGTGCGGGGCCGAGTACGACCTGGCCGCCCATTTCGCCTGTTCGAACTGCTTCGGCCCGCTCGACGTGGCCTACGACCACTCGGGCATCGACCCGGCCGAGGCCAAGCGCCGGATCCAGGCCGGCTCGCAGGGAATCTGGCGTTACGCCGACTTCCTGCCGTTCGTCGGGCGCCCCGGCGACCCACTCGAGCCCGGGCTGACGCCGCTGGTGCGCGCCGACCGGCTCGCCGACCGGCTCGAGATCGACGCCGAGCTTTGGGTCAAGAACGACGCCGCCAACCCGACCCACTCTTTCAAGGACAGGGTCGTCGCGGTCGCTGTCGCCAAGGCCCAGGAGCTGGGCTTCAAGACGGTGGCCTGCGCTTCGACCGGAAACCTCGCCAACGCGGTCGCGGCTCACGCGGCGGCGGCCGGCCTCGAGTCCTACGTGTTCGTCCCGGCCAACCTCGAGGAGCAGAAGCTGCTCGCGACCGGCGTCTACGGAACCCACCTGGTCGGCGTTCGCGGCAACTATGACGACGTCAACAGGCTCTGCACGCAGCTGGCCGAAACGCGGCCCTGGGCCTTCGTCAACGTCAATCTGCGGCCCTACTACTCGGAGGGGTCGAAGACGCTCGCCTACGAGACGGTCGAGCAGCTCGGGTGGGAGCTGCCCGACCGGGTCGTCGTCCCGATCGCCTCGGGGTCGCTCTTCACCAAGCTCGGGCGCGGCTTCACCGAGTGGCTCGAGGTCGGGCTCGTCGAGGGCTCGCAACCGATCTTCAACGGCGCCCAGGCCGAGGGCTGCAGTCCGGTCGCGACGGCGTTCGCCGAGGGGTGGGACGTCTGCAAGCCGCAGCGGCCGGACACGATCGCGAAGAGCCTCGCGATCGGCGACCCCGCCGACGGCCCCTACGCGCTCGAACAGGCGCGCCGCACCAAGGGCGGGATCGACTCGGTCGACGACGACGAGATCCGGGCCGGGATCCGGCTCCTCGCCGAGACGACCGGGATCTTCACCGAGACCGCAGGAGGCGTGACTGTCGGCGCCCTGACAAAGCTCGCCGAACGCGGTGAGATCGGCGCCGGCGAGCGGGTGGTCGTCTACATCACCGGCGAGGGGCTGAAGACCCTCGACGCGACTCGCGATAGGTTCCAGATGCACGAGATCGATCCCGACCTGGACAGCTTCGAGTCCGTGTTCGAGCAGCAGGAGGTAGGCGTCTGATGGCAGTCACCGTGAAGATCCCGACCCAGCTCCGGGCAGCCACCGGGGGCGAGGCCGAGCTCGAGGTCACGGGCTCGACCGTCGGCGAGGTGCTCGATGCCGTGTTCGACGCCCACGGCGACCTGCGCGAGCGCATCACCCAGGACGGCGACCTCCGCCGCTTCGTCAACGTCTTCGTCAGCGGCGAGGACATCCGCTTCCAGGAAGGGCTCGAGACTCCGATCAACGAGGGCGACGAGGTGACGATCCTTCCCGCCGTCGCCGGCGGCTGCTGAAGCCTCCGGTCGTCATCCTCTGCGGCGGCCGCGGCACCCGGCTGCGCGAGCGGACCGAGTCGGTGCCGAAGGCGCTGGTCGAGATCGGCGGCCGGCCGATCCTCTGGCACGTGCTCGGGATCTATGCCGCCCAGGGCTTCCAGCGCTTCCTGCTCGCCACCGGCTACCTGGGAGAGGCGATCGAGGGGTTCGTCGCGTCGGAGGACTGGCCGCGAGGGGTCGCGATCGAGTGCATCGACACCGGCGAGGACACCCCGACCGGGGGGAGGGTGGCTCGACTGTCCGACCGTGTCGGCGACGCGACGTTCTGCCTGACCTACGCCGACGGGGTCGCGGACGTCGACCTGGACGCGGAGCTCGACTTCCACCGCGGCCACGGCGGCGCGGCGACGGTGGCGGTGGTCCGCCCGCGCCTCCAGTGGGGCGTCGCCGAGCTCGACGGCGCGGGCCGAGTCGAGGGTTTCGTCGAGAAGCCGCGCAGTGAGCACTGGATCAACGGCGGCTTTCTCTGCCTCGAGCCCGAGGCGCTTGCCTACCTCGACGACGGCAGCGTGCTCGAGCGCGAGCCGTTCGAGCGCCTCGCCGCCGATGGCCGGCTCCACGGCTTCCGCCACGAGGGCTTCTGGGACTGCATGGACACATACAAGGACGCGGTCGTCCTCAACGACCTATGGGCGTCGGGCGAGCCGCCGTGGACGACGTGGGCCGAGGCGGCCGCGCGGTGAGCCGGGCGCTCGTCACCGGTGGCCACGGCTTCGTCGGATCGCACCTGGCGCGGGCGCTGATCGAACGGGGCGAGGACGTTCGCGTCCTCGACCGTCCCGGTCCGCGGACCGCCGACGTCGGCGGGATCCGCCCGTCGGGGCTCGACCTGCTGGGGATCCGCGGCGAGGTCGAGCTGGTCGAGGCGGACCTTCGCGATGCCGAGGGGGTGGGGGAGGCCGTCGCCGGCGTCGACTCCGTCTTCCACCTCGCCGCGCAGACGATCGTCGGCGTCGCCCGCGAGTCGCCGCTGGAGACGCTCGAGGTCAACGTCCGCGGAGCCTGGAACGTGTTCGAGGCCTGCCGCGTGGAGGGCGTAGGGCGGGTTCTCTTCGCCTCCTCGGACAAGGCCTACGGCTCGAGCCCCGAGCTCCCCTACCTCGAGGACTTCCCGCTCCGCGCCTCATTCCCCTACGACGCGAGCAAGGCGGCGGCCGACATCGTCGCCCGAAGCTACGCGCGGGCCCACGGCCTGCCGCTCGCGGTGACCCGGTTCGCCAACGTCTACGGAGGCGGCGACCTCAACTTCACTCGCCTGGTGCCGGAGACGGTCGTCGCAGTGCTCGAGGGACGCCCACCGCAGATTCGCTCCGACGGCAGCCCCCAGCGCGACTTCCTCCACGTCGACGACGCCGTCGCCGCCTACCTCGCGATCGCCTCCGCCCTGGACGAGAACGGGACCGCCGGCCAGGCCTTCAACGCCGGCGGCGAGGAGCCTCACTCGGTCCGCGAGGTCGTCGAGCTGATCGCCGCGGCCGGCGGCGGCCATGTCGAGCCCGACTACCAGGGCGACGGCAATCCGGAGGGCGAGATCGACCGCCAGTTCGTCGACTCGACCAAGCTGAGGGAGCTGACCGGGTGGCGACCCAAGGTCGATCTCTCCGATGGCCTCAACCGCACGCTCGAGTGGTACCGCGAGCACCCCCAGGCCCGTCCGGGTGCGCGTCTAGCCTGACGGCGTCCAATCCCGTAAGACAGGCACGATGAAACTGACGGGGCATGCAATCGCGGTCGTCATTGCGGCCACGATATTGGTCGGTTGCGGGGCCGGATCGTCATCGGATGGCGCGCAGGATGGCCCCGCGGGGGCCGCCGCCGTCGACAGGATGGCCGGCGCCGTCGAAGCAGCGCCTGCGTACGCCCCCGGGCAGCCGCCGAAGCCGCATGGGCAGCCCGCCAGGAAGGGGAGGGGGAAGAGCAACGGGAAGCCGCAGGCCGAACCACAGGTGCCGCCTGGCGACCGCCTGAACGCTCGTTCCGCCCGGGTGAAGAAGGCGATCACCGACCTGCTTCACCCGAGCAGTAAGAGCGGGGGCGAGGGGCGGCAGGGGGGCCAGGAACAGCGCGGAGGCGCCCTCGGGATCCTCGAACGGATTCGCCGCGCCGCCCGCGAACGGCTGCATCAGATCCAGGGCAGGAACCAGGGCGGCTCGCAGCAGGGCGGCGGTCTCCCGATCCTCGAAATGCTGAGATAGGAGGATGTGCGGGCGGTTCACGGTCACGACCAAGGACACGAAAGCGGTCGCCGACCGCTTCCAGGTCGAGCTCGAACGCTCGCTCGAGCGGAACTCGTCCGGCCAGGCGCCGCCACCCAGCAAGGAGCGCGCCAAGCACGCGGCCCGGGGGCTGGAGCGCTTCAACGTCGCCCCGACCCAGGAGGTGCTCACCGTCCGCTCCTCGCCCGATCCCGATGAGGCGGCGGGGGGGCTGCGCGAGGCGCGAATGATGCGGTGGGGGCTGGTGCCGCGCTGGGCCAAGGACCTCAAGGTCGGCTACCGGATGATCAACGCCAAAGCCGAGAACCTGACCTCGAGCCGTGCCTACTCGCCGCTGGTCGGCAAGTTCCGCCACCGCTGCCTGATCGTCGCCGACGGCTTCTACGAGTGGATGAAGGCCGAGGACCCGAAGCAGCCGCGCCAGCCCTGGCGCTTCACCGTCGACGGCGGCGAGCCGTTCGCCTTCGCCGGTCTCTGCACCCGCAAGGAGTGGGAGGACGATGAGGATCGCGGCGTCGAGGACGGCTGGCTCTACAGCTGCACGATCGTGACGACGACTCCGAACGACGTCGTCGCAAAAGTCCACGACCGGATGCCGGTGATCCTGCCATCCCCGGAGGCCGAGGCGACCTGGCTGCGTCCCGACCTCGAGGTCGAGGACGCGATCGCGATGTGCGCGCCGCTGCCGGCCGAGCGGGTCGAGGGCGCGCCGGCCAACCCGAAGTTGAACAAGGTCGGCAAAGGGTCCGAGGGGCCGGAGCTGCTCGTCGCCCCCGCCTAGGCGGAGCCGGCCGATCCTCCGAGGCGCCCGCCGGTCTTCGTCGTGGCGGTGCCGGCGGCCGTGTCAGTCGAGCAGACGATGCTGACGCTCGGCGGCGTCGTCGTCCGCCAGATCGAGGCGAAGCCGAGCTCGAGCGGCCTCTCGAGACTGCCTTCCGGCAGGCCCCACTGCCATTCCTGCAGCGCCTGTTTGTAGGGGGGCCAGCTGACGACGACGCCCGGCTGGTTGACGAACCGGCTCAGCGCATCGTCGAATTCGACCGTGGCGGCATCGCTGCCGTGCGAGTTGAATTCGACCACGATTTCTTCCGGGAAGTCCTGCTTGAGCAGGTCTTCGCCGCTGCTGGAACGCGGGTACGAGGCGCGGCTGCCCGGGGTCTTGGCGGGGATCGTCCGCCGCGGGACGTCGGTGCGGCACTTCACCCGCGCCTGGCCGACCGCGCTGCCGGCGTCGATCCTCAGCACCGCCGAGACCCGGAACAGTTTGTAGCCGGAGACGTTTTCTTCCGAGGAGCTGATCTGGGCGTTGGTGATCCGCATCGCCCCGCCGCCGGGGATCTGCGCGTCGACAGAGTTCCGGATCGGGACCGTCTTTTCCCATTCGAGGGCGACCGCGCCGGTGATCTTCGTCGAGGTCAGCAGCGCCGCGGCGACCGTGACCAGCAGCCCGACGGCGATTACCGCCAGCGCCCCACGCGGGGGACGGGTCTCCAGGAGCTGGTCGAGGGCCCTCCTCATCGACGGCCACCCTACATACGCGCCCGACAGGATTCGAACCTGTGACCTCATGCTCCGGAGGCATGCGCTCTATCCAGCTGAGCTACGGGCGCAGCGGGTCCAGCTTAGTGGCCGTCGGTCTGCGGCGCGCCGTACGAACATGTGTTCGTCCGCCCTTCAAGCTACTTTCCTGGCATGGCGAGTAGGGGCAGGGGAAACGAGGGGGAGGCGTCGGTCCTTGCCGCGCTTGTGCGGAAGGGATTTCGCGTGCTCGTACCGTTTGGGGAGGGGCATCCATACGACTTGGCAGTCCATCTGTCTGAGCGCGAGATCGTCCGGGTCCAGTGCAAGACGGCGTGGCGAGTCGGCGGCTGCATGGTGTTCAACACGCTGGCGACGGACCACGGGAGTGGTCCCAGGTCCTATGTCGGCCAGGCGGACATCTTCGGTGTCTACTTCCCTCGCACGTCGGCCGTCTACCTCGTTCCGATCGATGCGGTGGCGACGACCGAGGGTCGCCTCAGATTGGAGCCGACTCGAAACAACCAGCGGATGGGGATTCGCTTCGCCGCCCACTACGAGATCGGGCGGTGGAGTCTCCAGGCCCTTCGGGGGATGGTCGTCATGGGGCACGACCCGACTCAGGCGATTAGCGCTTAGGCTCGCGCCATGGATCTCTCGATCGCCTTCCTCGGCACGGGTGGGCCCGTGCCGTCGGCGCGGCGCTCGACGGCAAGCGTGCTCGTCGCCAGGGGCGGTGAACGGCTGCTTTTCGACTGCGGCGAGGGAACCCAGCGGCAGATGCAGCGCTCGCTCGGCCTCGTCCAGCTCGACGAGATCTACCTGACCCACTTCCACGCGGACCACGTCCTCGGACTGCCGGGACTGCTCAAAACCTACGACCTGACCGACCGCGAACGGCCGCTGACGATCTATGGCCCGCCCGGGCTCGACCACCTGTTCCGGATCCTCGGCGGGCTCGTCGGGCGCCTCGGTTTCGACCTCGAGCTCGTCGAGGTCGAAGAGGGCGACCGGATCGACATCGACGGCGGCGAGATCCGCCCGTTCCCGGTCGAGCACAGGGTCCGCGCCTGCGGCTACGCCATCGTCGAGGCGGCACGGCCCGGCCGCTTCGACCCCGATGTGGCGAAGCGGCTCGGGGTCGCCGAAGGGCCCGCCTTCGCCACCCTGCAGCGAGGCGAGAGCGTGGCGGGGTCGGGGGGACCGGTCGCGCCCGCGGACGTGATGGGGGAGCCCCGACCCGGCAGGACCGTCGTCATCACCGGCGACACCTCGCCCTGCAGAGCGACGGTCGAGGCCTCGCGCGGCGCCGAGCTGCTGGTCCACGACGCGAGCTTCTCCGAGGAGGAGGCGCAGCGGGCCGCCGACACCGGCCACTCGACGGTCGGCCAGGCCGCGGCGGTGGCCCGAGAGGCGGAGGTGAAGATGCTCGCCCTCGTCCACATATCCTCGCGCTATCACGTCGGCAAGGTGCTGGAGGAGGCCCGCGAGGTCTACGAGCCGACGGTCGCGCCGCGCGACTTCGACCTCGTCGAGATCCCGTTCGCCGAGCGCGGGGAACCGACGCTCATCGCCAACGGCGCCCGCCAGCGCACCGAGACCGAGGAGGAGGCGGCGTCAGGAGGCTAGGCCGGCGATCGCGTCGGCGACGGCCACAGGCTGATCCTCCTGGAGGAAGTGCTTGGCGGGCAGCAACTTCGCCTCCTCCACTCCCAGTGCCTGGCTCGCCGCCCGTCGCCGATCCTCGCCGAGCATCCGGTCGCTCGAGCCCCAGACGACCTGGGTCGGGTACGCCCCCGCCGATAGCCCCTCGAAATAGAAGCGCTCCTTTTCCTGGGTCAGCTCGAAGCCCCGCATGATCCGGAGGAATGCTCGACCGCCGTCGCCGCGCTTCAGCAGCGCGTGATGGACGTCGACCTCGACCGGCGGAACGGCGGTGCGGTCTCCGATGCCGACGAGATAGTAGATCTGGCGAAACGGGATCCGCATCATGCTTCGCAGCCAGATCTCACCCACTCCGCGAAGCGAGAACGGATGCATCGGCCAGGGACGGTGGAAGGCGGCGACGTCGACGAGGGTGTCGAGCGCTGTGAGCGAGAGCACTCGATCCGGGTTGCGAACCGCCCACTCGAGCCCGACGGGCCCGCCGATGTCGTGGACGACGAGATGACAACGCTCGATTCCGAGGCTGTCGATCGCGGCCCCTGCCCAGCGCCCGAGCCCGCTCCAGCTGTAGTCGAAGTCCCGCGGGCGCTCAGCGAGCCCGAGGCCTGGGAGATCGAAGGAGATGGCACGAAGGCCGCGTGCGGCCAGCTCCGGCGCAACCCGGCGGTAGAGGTAGCTCGATACCGGGACCCCATGCATCAGCACCACCGGATCGCCATCTCCGGCCTCGAGGGCGAAGCTCCCGATCCCTTCGGCCGAGAAACCCCTCCCGGAGGCCCGGTGCCGCTCGATCGCCTGCGCAACTTCCGGGTTCACGTCGACAGGCTCGCACGAATCGTCGCGCGCCGATGCTAGGCTGACGCTGTCCTTTAACCAGGTCCGGAGAGGCCGGGAAGGAGCACCGGAATGAGCGAGAAGGTCGTGCTCGAGCGCGACGACCTGAGGCGAACGCTGCGGCGGATCGCCCACGAGATCGCCGAGAAGAACCCGGAGGCGGACGAGTTGGCGGTCGTCGGCATTCACACTCGCGGCGCCCTGCTCGCCCGTCGCCTCCACGCCCTGCTCGGCGAGCTGACTGACGCCACGGTCCCGTTCGGCGACATCGACATCTCCTTCTACCGCGACGACGTCGGCTCGCACTCGCGCACGTCGCAGCCGGTCGTCCACGCTTCCCACATCGACTTCGACCTCTCGGGCCGCACCGTCGTCCTCGTCGACGACGTCCTCTTCACCGGCCGCACGGTCCGCGCGGCCATCGACGCCCTCTTCGACTACGGCAGGCCCAACCGCGTTCAGCTCGCGGTCCTCTGCGACCGCGGCCATCGAGAGCTGCCCTTCCGCCCCGACTACGTCGGCAAGAACCTGCCGACCGCCCATGGCGAGCGCGTCAACGTCCGCCTCGAGGAGGTCGACGACGTCGACGAGGTGACCATCTCCGAGCCCCTGCCGGCGGAGGCAGTGACATGAAGCACCTGCTCTCGATCGAGGAACTCTCGCGCGAGGAGATCGAGGCGATCCTCGACCGGGCCGAGAGCTTCGCCGAGGTCGGCCGGCGCGACATCAAGAAAGTCCCGACGCTGCGGGGGCGGACCGTCGTCAGCCTCTTCTACGAGTCGAGCACCCGCACCAGCAGCTCCTTCGAGCTCGCCGCAAAGCGGCTCTCGGCCGACCTGGTCTCGGTCAAGGCGGCCGGCTCCTCGGTCGAGAAGGGCGAGTCGCTCAAGGACACGGTCGCGACCCTCTCCGCCTACGACCCGGCGGCGATCGTCATCCGCCACCCGCACGCCGGGGCGGCGCAACTCGTCTCGCGCTGGACCAGCGCCTCGGTGATCAACGCCGGCGACGGCAAGCACGAGCACCCGAGCCAGGCCCTGCTCGACACGTTCACCCTCCGCCGCCGCCTCGGCACCCTCGAGGGCAAGCGGATCTGGATCGTCGGCGACGTCCTCCACAGCCGCGTCGCGCGCTCGAACCTCCTCGCCTTCCAGCGAATGGGGGCGGAGGTGACGATCTGCGGGCCGCCGACCCTGATCCCCCGGGGGATCGAGGAGCTCGGCTGCGACGTCAGCCTCTCGCTCGACCGGCTCGAGGAGGCCGACGTCGTCTACGCGCTGCGGATGCAGAGGGAGCGGATGAGCGAGAGCTTCGTCCCGTCGCTGCGCGAGTACGCGACCTCGTTCCAGATCGACACCCGCCGTCTCAGCCCGCGCCAGCTGTTGATGCACCCGGGGCCGGTAAACCGCGGCGTCGAGCTCTCCGGCGAGGCGCTCGACTCGCCCCAGTCCCTGGTCGCCGAACAGGTCGCCGCCGGGCTGGTGGTGAGGATGGCGATCCTCTTCGAGCTCCTCGCCGGCCCTGACCGCAGGCCCTCGCCCGAGACCGAGGACGACGGGTCCGACCGGCCGACTCCGATCGGGCAGCCGGCTTGAAGCTCGCCGACGCGCTCGACATCCGCCAGGGCGAGAGCCCGGACCTGATCCTCCGCCGCGCCACCGTCCTCGACCCGGCCGCCGGAATCGAGGGCGCCCACGACGTCGTCGTCAGCGACGGTCGAATCGCCGAGCTCGCCGCCCCCGGGGTCGCAGAGGCAGGGGAAGCCGAGGTCGTCGAGGCCGAGGGGATGCACGCCTTCCCCGGCTTCTTCGACCCTCACGTCCATCTCCGCACCCCGGGCCACGAGCACAAGGAGGACGTCGAAACCGGGACCCGCGCCGCCGCCGCCGGCGGCTATTGCGGGATCCTCGCGATGGCCAACACCGAGCCACCGGTCTCGACCCCGGCCGACGTCGCCGCCCTCCGCGAGCAGGCCGCCGCCGACGCCTCCGTCCAGGTCGGGTTCCTGGCGACGGTGACGGCTGGGATGCGTGGCGAGGAGCTGACCGAGATGGTCGCCCTGCGGGAGGCCGGCGCGATCGGCTTCTCCGACGACGGCCTGCCGATCGCGAGCGCGCGGATCATGCGCCGGGCGCTCCAGTACCAGCGCCTCTGCGGCGGCACGATCGCCCTCCACGAGGAGGACCCGACCCTCTCCGGCGCCGGCGTCATGCACGAGGGGCCGGTCTCGGCAGCGCTCGGCCTGGCCGGTATCCCCTCTGTTTCGGAGGCGACGATGATCGCCCGCGACGCCGCGCTCGCCGACTACGAGGACGCCCGGATCCACGTCCAGCACCTCTCCGCCGTCGAGTCGGTTGACGCGGTTCGGTCCGCCAGGGCCGCCGGGGTCGCGATCAGCGCCGAGGCCAGCCCCCACCACCTCTGCCTGACCGACGAGGAGGTCCGCAGCCTCGACCCGAACCGCTTCAAGATGAATCCGCCGCTGCGCTCCGAGCGCGACCGCGAGGCACTGATCGAGGGGCTGCGCGACGGCACGATCGAGTGCATCGCCACCGACCACGCGCCGCACCAGCCCGAGGAAAAGGAGGTCCCCTTCGAGCAGGCGGCGATGGGGGTGACCGGCCTCGAGACGGCATTCGCCGCGATCCACACCGACCTCGTCCTGCCCGGCGTCCTCGATCTCGCCCTGGTCGTCGAGCGGATGGCGGGCGGCGCCGAGCCGTTCGGGCTCGAACGCCCCTCGCTGGCGCCGGGCTCTGCCGCGAACATCGCGCTCTGCGACCTCGAGGCGGAGTGGACGGTGGGGGAGGAGGGCTTCGAGAGCCGCTCCCACAACTCCTGGTGCGACGGCCGCGCCCTCACCGGCCGCGTCCTGATGACGATCGCCGGCGGCCAGGTCGCCTACCGGCTGCGCAGCTTCTCGCTGGGGGTTGCAGAGTGACCGAAACCCCGGGGTACATCCTGCTCGAGGACGGCACAAGGTTCGACGGCGAGCTCTGCG
>DASXBC010000142.1:0-3418 GCA_036406355.1 Solirubrobacterales bacterium
GGCGATGACCAGCGCCAGCACGTCGAGCTGATGCGGGAGATCGCCCGCCGCTTCAACGAGCGCTTCGGCGAGACCCTGGTCGTGCCCGAGCTGGTGGTCCCCGAGGTCGGCGCCCGGATCATGGACCTGCAGGAGCCGGAGAGGACGATGTCGACGACCGGCGGCACCGAGGCCGGCACAGTCCTCGTCCTCGACGAGCCCGACGCGATCCGCAAGAAGCTCGGGAGTGCCGTCACCGACTCCGGGCGCGAGGTGGTCCGCGCCGCCGACAAGCCGGGTGTGACCAACCTGATCGACATCCTCGCCGTCGCCCGCGGCGTCGGGCCCGAGGCGATCGAGGCCGAGTTCGCGGGTGCCGGCTACGGCGACCTCAAGAAGGCGGTCGCCGAGGGGGTCGTCGACCTCCTCGCTCCGGTGCGCGAGCGCTATGACCAGCTGCGCCCGGATGAGGGGGCGCTGGATGCCGTCCTCGCGGCTGGAGCCGAGCGGGCGCGGGCGATCGCCGGGCCGATCGTCGCCGAGGTCCGCGGCCGGATGGGCTTCCAAGAATAGGTCCGCCGACTTCCTCGGCCTCCTCGTTCCAGTTCCGCCCGCGTGCTCTGCTCCCCGCTCGGCCGCGAACAATCAGAATTCGACGCGGCCTCGCTCCCGGGTCCGCCGCGGGCGGGTGTCTTTCCTGGTGGGTACGGTTAGCCCATGACGACGCTGGTCGACCTGGATCTCGAGCTCGACGTCTTCGCCGGGCCCTTCGACCTGCTGATGGCGATCGTCCTGCGCGAGGAGATCGACCTGCTCGAGGTGGAGCTGGCCGAGGTGGTCGTTGCCTACGTCGAGCACCTCGAGAGCCAGGGCGAGCTCGAGCTCGAGGTCGCGACCGAGTTCCTGGTCCTGATCGCCGCCCTGCTCGAGCTGAAGTCGCGCCTGCTGCTGCCGGGCGCCGACGAGGAGCTCGAGGAGCTCGGCCCCGAGGAGGCGATCGAGGAGCTGCTCGCGCGGCTGCTCGAGTACCGCCGCTACCGCGACGCCTCGGAGATGTTGAGCGAGCGGTTCGAGGCGCAGCGGCCCTACCTCTACCGCGCGGCGCCGCTGCCGCCCGAGCTGCGCCGGGTCGCGATCGACGCCGCGACCGCCGTATACGACCCCGAGCGGCTCGCCGCCGGACTCGGCGACCTCCTGACGACCCCGCCGCCACTCGACATCAGCCACATCCGCCCGACGGTTTCGCTCGAGCGCCGCCTGCGGGCGCTGCGCGACGCGCTGGCCGGCAGGTCGAGCATCGACTTCGACGACCAGTTCGGGCAGGAGGACCGGCTGACGCAGGCGGTGACCCTCTTCGCCCTGCTCGAGCTATACCGCAAGGGCGAGGTCACCTGGAAGCAGCGCAAGCCGCTCGGCCCGATCGAGATCCAGAGCGTGGGCGCATGAGCGATCTATCGCGCACGATCGAGGCGCTGTTGTTCCTCTCGCCGCAGCCGGTCTCGGCCGAGGACCTGGCCGAGGCCGCGGAGGCGACCGAGGGCCAGGTCGGCGAGGCGATCGCGCTGCTGCGCGAGGACCTCGCCGAGGGCCGCCGCGGCGTCGTCCTCCGCGAGGTCGCCGGCGGGTTCACGCTGGCGAGCGACCCCGGCAGCGAGGCAGCCGCGCGGCGCCTCCTGGCGAAGCCGCGGACGCCGCCGCTGACCCAGGCGCAGGCCGAGACGCTGGCGATCGTCGCCTACCTGCAGCCGGTCTCGCGTCCCGAGGTGGCGCGGATCCGCGGCGTCTCATCGGAGTCGGCGGTGCAGACGCTGGCCGAGCGCGGCCTGGTCGAGGAGTCGGGCCGCTCGCGCTTCGGGGCGACGATCTTCCGCACCACCGAGCTGTTCGAGCGGCTGTTCGGCCTTTCCGGCCTCGACCAGCTGCCCGACCCCTCGCGCTTCGACCCGACGCCCGACGACGAGAGAGAGCTCCGCGAGCGGCTGCTCAAGGCCGGGGAACAGCGCAGCGAGTGAAGGCTGTGGAGGGGGGCCACGACCCGGTCCGTCCTCGCCTGAACCCGAGGATGAGCCCCTTCGGGGCAGCCATCACTCCGCGGTGCCGGTGGGAGGCTCGGTCGGACCGGACCGCGGCCCCCATTCTCGGTGCCATTCCCCACGGCTGATCCCCGCCCATGCGGCTTGCGAAATACCTGGCTCATTCCGGGGTTGCATCGCGGCGTAAGGCGGAGGGGATTGTTCGCGGCGGGCGGGTGATGGTGAATCGGGAGGTTGTGAGGGATCCGGCGCGCGACGTGGGGGAGGGGGATGAGGTCAGGGTCGACGGCGAGGCGGTGGCGGGCGAGCCGCGCGAGGTCTGGGCTGTCAACAAGCCGGCCGGCGTCGTCTCGACCGCGCGCGAGCCGGGGAGGCGCCGGGCGGTGGTCGAGCTCGTCGACTCGGACGCCCGCCTCTACCCGGTCGGCCGGCTCGACGCCGACTCGACCGGGCTGCTGCTGCTGACCAACGACGGCCAGCTCGCCAACCGCCTGACCCATCCCCGCTACGAAGTCGAGAAGGCCTACCGGGTCGAGCTGCGCCGGCCGCCGTCGGAGGCCGATCTGCGGCGCCTGGCCGACGGGGTCGAGCTCGATGACGGGGTGACCGCCGCGGCCGTGGTCGAGCGTCGTGGCGAGCGCGGGATCGAGATCGTCCTGCGAGAGGGCCGCAACCGGCAGGTGCGGCGGATGGCGGAGGCCGTCGGCAACGAGGTCATCGCCCTGTGCCGGGTCCGGTTCGGGCCGCTCGCGCTCGGCGACCTGGCCGAGGGCGAGTCTCGCCGCCTCTCACCCGACGAGCTGGCGGCGCTGCATGAGTTGACCACCCCCTAGCGGGGTCAGCTCACGACCTGGATGACGACCGTCCGCTCGCGCGGGCGATCGTCGAAGTCGATCAGCACCAGCTGCTGCCAGGTGCCGAGCGCCAGGCGGCCGCCGACGATCGGCACGGCCTCGGAGGGGCCGATCACCGACGCGCGCTGGTGCGCATGCGAGTTGGTGTCGTGGTTGAGCCGGTTGTGGGCGTAGTCGCCCTCGGTCGGGATCAGGCGCTCGAGCATCTCGCGCAGGTCGGCGACGCCGCCCGGCTCGAACTCCATCGTCGTGATCGCCGCGGTCGAGCCGCGGACGAAGGCGAGAGCCTGTCCCCGCTCGCACCCGGCCGCGTCGACAGCGGCCTGCACCTCGGAGCCGATGTCGACGATCTCGGCGTCGCCCTGGGTCGAGAAACGCTGCTCCGATGTGCTCACGGCCATTCAACCGACGCTACCCGGTCCCGGTGTGAGAAATGTCGAAATATCAAACATTTCTCACACCGGAAGGAGCGCGCAGGGTCCCTCTGGGAAGATGCTGGCCGTGGCGGAACCGGGCCAACAGCGGCTGTTCGCGGTCCGCGGCGCGGTCCAG
>DASXBC010000143.1:0-10104 GCA_036406355.1 Solirubrobacterales bacterium
CATCCCCTGGATCCCCTTCTCGTACATCAGGTCGGCGATCAGCTTCAGCTCATGCAGGCACTCGAAGTAGGCGAGGCGCGGGTCGTACCCGGCCTCCACCAGGGTCTCGTAGCCGGCCCGCACGAGCTCCGAGGCGCCGCCGCAGAGAACGGCCTGCTCGCCGAACAGGTCGGTCTCACACTCGTCCTTGAAGGTCGTCTCGATGATCGCCGCGCGCCCGCCGCCGATCCCGACGGCGTAGGCGAGGACGAGGTCGTGGGCGTCGCCGGTCGCGTCCTGGTGGACCGCCATCAGGCAGGGCACCCCGTGGCCTTCCTCGAACTGGCGGCGGACGAGGTGGCCGGGGCCCTTCGGCGCGACCATGCCGACGTCGACGCCCGGCGGCGGCTGGATCTGCTCGAAGTGGATCGAGAAGCCGTGGGCGAACATCAGCAGGTTGCCGGGGGCGATCCCATCGGCGATCTCGGACTCCCAGACCTCCGCCTGCCTCTCGTCCGGCAGGAGCACCATGACGACGTCGCCGCGGCTCGCCGCTTCGGCGATGTCGAGGACCTCGAGCCCGGCCCCCTCGGCTTTCGCCCTGCTCGAGGAGTCGGGCCGGAGGCCGACGACGACGTCGACCCCGGAGTCCTTGAGGTTCAGCGCGTGCGCATGGCCCTGGGAGCCGTATCCGAGGATGGCGACGGTCTTGCCCTGAAGCTTCGAGAGGTCGCCGTCCTTGTCGTAGAAGATGTCGTCCGCCATGACGGTGGGCGACTCTAACGAAGTGCCCTGCGCAGCAACTTGCCCGAAGGCGTGCGAGGGAGCGCCGAGGCGAGCTCGACCCGCTTCGGCACCTTGAACCCGGCGAGGGAGCCGGCGCAGTGGCGCCGCAGGTCGTCGGGGGTCGCCTGCGAGCCGTCCTCGAGGACGACTACGGCGGTCACCGCCTGCTGCCACTCGGGATCGTCGCGGCCGACGACCGCGGCGTCGGCGACCTCGGGGTGGCGGAGGAGCACCTGCTCGACCTCGGCCGGGACGACGTTCTCGCCACCGCTGACGATCATGTCGTCGATCCGGTCCTCGACGTAGAGGAAACCTTCGTCGTCGATCCGCCCCAGGTCCCCGGTGTGGAGCCAGCCGTCGGGGTCTGAGCGGCCGGGGGCGACGGTCGGGCCCTGGACGAGGATCTCGCCTTCCTGGATCCGGAGGTGGGTGGTGAGCAGCGGCCGGCCGGCGGAGCCGAGCTTGCGCCGGGCGTCGGCCGGCGCCAGCGTCGTCACCTGCGAGCAGGCCTCGGTCAGCCCGTAGGTCTGGACCACCGTCGCGCCCCTTCCGATCGCCTCTTCCAGCGGCTCGCGGGGGACCGGCCCGCCGCCGATCAGGATCGCCCGCGGGCCCGACAGGTCGGCGCCCGCCTCGAGCAGCCTCGTCAGCATCGTCGCGACAAGCGAGACGACCGAGATGCCGTCCCCCGCCAGCGAGGCCGCGACCCGGTCGACGTCGAACCCGTCGTGGAGCACCGCGGTCGTGCCGTAGACGACCGAGCGCACGACGATCCCAAGGCCGGAGATGTGGCTCAGCGGCAGGCAGCAGAGCCAGCGGTCCTCGGGCTCGACGCCGATGTTGAATGCCGACCCGACCGCGGTCCAGAGGAAGTTCCCGTAGGTGAGGCCGACCGGGTCCGGCGCGCCGGTGCTGCCGGAGGTCAGAACCCGGCAGCAGAGCGCGTCCATGTCGTGCTCGCCGAGCAGCGGCAGGTCGGCCTCGGTCTGGGTCAGCTCACCGGGGTCGTCGAGCGCGATCTCCGGTTCGGTCGCCTCGATCACCGCGGCGCGCTCCTCGCGGCCGATTCCCGGGGCGAGCGGCAGGAGGACGGCGCCGACCTTCATCAGGGCATGAACGAGGACGACCTGCTCGTGCCCCGGCTGCATGCTCAGCGCGACCGTCGACCCGCGCCTGACTCCATGGGCGGCGAGGCGGCGGGCGACCCAGGTCGCCTCCGCCTCCAGCTCGGCGTAGGTGACCTCCGAGCCGTCCGCGACCAGGGCGGTGCGGTCGGGACAACTCTGTGATCTCTGGGCGAGCCAGTCGTCGAGCTTCATCTGGGCCGGGATATCGTTGCCATCATGCCGAACCGCCACAAGAATGCCCCACCGGAGGAGCGGCTGTACGCGCCGATCGAGTGGGAGCCGGCCGGCGAGTACGAGGACATCCGCTATGAGACGGGCGAGGGGATCGCGAAGATCACAATCGACCGGCCCGAGGTTCGCAACGCCTTTCGACCGCAGACCCTGGTCGAGATAGCGGCGGCGCTCGAGCTGGCGCGCGAGGACAGCGACGTCGGCGTCGTCGTGCTCACCGGCGAGGGCGACCGGGCCTTCTGCTCCGGCGGCGACCAGAACGTCCGCGGCGACACCGGCTACGTCGCCGAGGGGGAGACGCTCGGTCGCTTCCACGTCACCGACCTCCAGGTGCAGATGCGGCGGCTGCCGAAGCCGGTCGTCGCGATGGTCGCCGGCTGGGCGGCCGGCGGCGGCCACGTCCTCCACGTCTGCTGCGACCTGACGATCGCCGCCGACAACGCCCGCTTTGGGCAGACGGGGCCCAGGGTCGGCTCATGGGACGGCGGCTTCGGGGCGTCGCTGCTGCGGGACCTGGTCGGGACCAAGAAGGCGAAGGAGATCTGGATGCTCTGCCGCGTCTACGACGCCGAGGAGGCGCGCGAGATGGGGCTCGTCAACGCGGTGGTCCCACTCGACCGGCTCGAGGCCGAGACGGTCGCCTGGTGCCGGGAGATGCTCGCCCTCTCCCCCTTCGCCCTGCGCCTGGTCAAGGCGAGCTTCAACGCCCACGAGGACGGCTACGCGGGCATCCAGCAGCTCGCCCACGACGCCAACCTCCTCTTCTACGGCAGCGAGGAGGCCCGCGAGGGACGCGACGCCTACAAGGAGAAGCGCCAGCCCGACTACTCACGGTTCCCGCGCAGACCATGAGGATCTGGGTGATGGCGGCGCGGCCGCGGACGCTTCCGGCGGCGATCGCCCCGGTCCTGGTCGGCACCGCCGCGGCCGTCGAATGGTTCGGCAGCCTGCCGCGAGTCGGCGGCTTCATCGCCGCCCTGATCGGCAGCGTCTTCATCCAGATCGGGACAAACCTCGCCAACGACTACTCCGACGCCAAGCGCGGCGCCGACACCGCCGACCGCCTCGGCCCGGTGCGCGTCACCTCGGCCGGTCTCGTCGCCCCCCAGCGGGTGCTGACCGCGACCTGGGTGGCGTTCGCGATCGCGATCGCCTGCGGGATCTACCTGGCGACGGTCGCCGGGGCGGTGATCCTCGTCATCGGCGCCTTCTCGATCGCCGCCGGCGTCCTCTACACGGGCGGCCCGCGGCCCTACGGGTACGCCGGCTTGGGTGAGCTTTTCGTATTCCTCTTCTTCGGCCTCGTCGCCGTCAACGGCTCCTACTACGTCCAGGTCGAAAAGCTCGACGCGCTGCCGCTCGGGCTCTCGATCTCGGTCGGCTTCCTCGCCACCGCGATCCTCGTCGTCAACAACGTTCGCGACATCGACACCGACCGTCGCGCCGGCAAGACGACCCTGGCGGTGCGAATCGGGCGCCAGAGCGCCGTCGGCATCTATCGGCTCCTGATCCTGGGGGCCTATCTCCTCCTTCCGATCACGCTGATCGGAGCCGACACCAGTCCCTGGCCGCTGATCGGCCTCGCGTCGCTGCCGCTCGCGGTGCCGCCGCTGCGGACGATGTCGAACCGGACCGGCGCGGCGCTGAACGAGGCACTCGCGGGCACCGGGGCGCTGCTGGGGGTCTTCAGCCTGCTCGTATCGGCCGGCCTCCTGCTCGCCGGCTAGGTCGAAGCCGACCCGTTTCTCGGTTACCCTTCGCCACGGAGGGGGACGTATATGTCGTCGAGGCTACCTGCACTGGGCGCTATGGCCGTGGCCGTCGCGGCCCTCGTTTTCGCTGCCGGTGCTGCCGCGGCGACCAACCTGACCCAGAAGCCCGGCACGATCGGGTGCGTCACCGAGACCT
The DNA here is from genome assembly GCA_036406355.1 of Solirubrobacterales bacterium. Taxonomy (GTDB): domain Bacteria; phylum Actinomycetota; class Thermoleophilia; order Solirubrobacterales; family 70-9; genus VRUE01. The sequence goes on from DASXBC010000143.1 coordinate 4,032, forward strand.
CGCTCTCCGGTCAGTGCGAAGACGGCGCCGGGCTCGTTCGGCCCTCGGCGCTGGCGATCAGCCCGGACGGCAAGAACGTCTACTCGGTCGACGAATCCTGGAACAGCGTCGCCACCCTGGCCCGCGACCCCGCCGACGGGACACTGAGGCCGATCCCGAACGCCTCGGGGTGCCTATCGAGCGTCGCGTCGTTCTATCCCGAATGCACCAAGGCCCGGGAGCTGGGCGGGGCCAGCGACGTCGCCGTCAGCCCCGACGGCAAGAACGTCTACGTGACCGCCCCCGAGGACAACGCGGTGGCGGTGCTCGATCGCGACGCCGAAGACGGGCACCTCACCCAGTCGAGCGGCGACGACGGGTGCGTGTCCTCCGGCGTCGCCGGCTGTGGGGACGGTCGGGCGCTCGATGAACCGGCATCGCTCGTCGTCAGCCCCGACGGCAAGGACGTCTATGTCGGCTCGCGCGGCCTCGGCGGCGGCATCGCGGTCTTCCACCGCGACCCCGAAACCGGCGACCTCAGCCAGGATTCTGGAGCTTCGGGCTGCGTCGACGAGTCCGGCGCCGAATGCACCGAAGGCCTGACCGAGATGGTCGGCCTCCAGACGCTCGAAATCAGCCCCGACGGCCGGTTCCTCTACGCGCTGTCGCCGACCCGCGACGCGGTCACGGTCTACGAAATCGACGGAGACGGGTCGCTGACGCCCCTGGAAGGGCCGGACGGCTGCGTGGTCGGCGCCGCGGCGGACGGCTGCACCGTCGCGATCGGGATCGGAGAGCCGCGGGCGATCGCGTTCTCCTCGGGAGGCGAAAACGCCTACCTCGCCTCGGAACGGCGCGACGCGATCCTGATCTTCGACCGCAACGTGGCCAGCGGCGCCCTGACCCAGAAGCCCGGCACCAGCGGGTGCGTCAGCAACACCGGGATGTCCGACCCGATGCAGGCGGGCACCCTGGGGCAGTGCGTCAACGGCGTCGCGATGGATGCGGTCGACTCGATCGCCGTGCTTCCGGACGGCAGCGCGCTCTACGCGACGGCCGGCGAATCCGACGGCCTCGTCGTCTTCGAACGCGCCGCCGACGGGACGATCGCCCAGCGGCCGGGAACAGCCGGCTGCATCACCGAGACGGGGTTCGAAGACGCCGACCTCCCCTGGACCGAAGGCACCTGCGAGGACGGACGGGCGCTGATGCAGGCCGACGGAGTCGTCGTCAGCGAAGACAGCAGGCACGTCTACACCTCGGCCCGGTTCGGCGGCGTCGCCAGCTTCGACGTCGTCCCGCCCCCCGGCCCGGAACAGCCGGCAGCCGCGCCGTCCCCCTCGCCGCCCGGGGAGAGCGCGGTCTGTCTCGGCGCGCGCGCCAGGGCGCGGAAGATCGCGAACCGGCTCAAGAACCTGGCGCGGGAAAACGAGCGCAAGGCCCGCAAGGCCACCTTCGTGACCTCCGAGGCGGCCAGAGACAGGCTCAATGAATCGGCCGAGCACGGCCGCAAGCGGGCCAAGGGGATGAGGATCGTCCTCCGCCGCGCCAACGGGATGGTCAGGCAGCTCTGCGGCTGAGCGCGGTTCGGGTGCAATGCTTGGGGCATGCGCATCGCCTCGGTCGAGGTCGTTCCCTACGCGCTCCCCTTCCGAGAGCCGTACGTGACCGCGGCCGGCAGCCTGCGGCGGCGCGAGATGGCGCTTCTGAGGTTGCGAAGCGAGGAGGGGATCGTCGGGCTTGGCGAAGCGGTGCCGCTGACGCTCCGCGGCGGCGCCGGCCTCGATCGGGTCGTCTCCGAGCTCGAGCGGCTCGGCGAGCGCGAGAGCCTCGATGAGCGGACACTCGCCGGCGACGCCCTCGCCCTCTCCCCTCCGGCTCGCTGTGCGGCCCTCACCGCCCTCGCCGACCTGCGGGGCCGGCGGGCCGAGGCGGAGCGCGGCGTCGCTCCCGGCCCTCCTCCACCGCCGGTCCGCTGCAACGCGACCCTCTCGAGCGGGGAGCCGGGCGAGGTTGCTGAGGAGGCGCTCGCCTGGGCGCAGGACGGGTTCTCCACCTTCAAGCTGAAGGTCGGGACGGGGGACGACCTCGGCCAGGTGCGGGCAGTCCGCGAGGCGGTCGGGCCGAGCGCCAGGATCCGGGTCGACGCCAACGGCGCCTGGGACGTCGAGACGGCGAAGCGGACCCTCTCGGGGCTCGAGGAGCTCGACGTCGAGCTCGCCGAGCAGCCGGTCGCGAGCACCGAGGAGGCGGTCGCGCTGGCCGAGGCGACCTCGATACCGATCGCCGCTGACGAGAGCGTCGCCAGCCGCGCCGAGGCCGAGCGGGCGGTCGCGATGGGGGCCTGGGCGCTGACCGGAGTCAAGCTCTCAAAGGTCGGCGGCCCGGAGGCGGCGATCGAGATCGCCGAGGTGATCCCCACCTACGTCACCAGCGCGCTCGACGGGCCGGTCGGCATCGCGGCCGCCGCCCAGGTCGCCGCGACCCTCAGCGAGGCCTGCGGTGAGGTCGGGCTCGACCTCGCCCACGGCCTTGCGACCCAGCGGCTGTTCGCATCGACCGTCGCCGCCGTCGGTTGTGAGCTCGAGGGCGAGATGCTCCACGCCCCCGCCGGCCCCGGGCTCGGCGTCGAGATCGACGAGGAGGCGCTCGAAGCCCACCGGCTCTGAGAACACGTAGGTTCCGGGGTCGATGGATCCGACCAACGCCAACACCGCGCTCGCGTCCGCGTTCATCGAGGAGCTGGCGCGCTGCGGGATGCGGCGAGCGGTCATCTCGCCAGGGTCGCGCTCGACCCCGCTCGCGATCGCACTCTGGCGCCGGCCCGAGGTCGAGGTGACGGTGATCGTCGACGAGCGCTCGGCCGCCTACTTCGCCCTCGGTGCCGCTCAGGCATCCGGGGCGCCGGTGGCGGTTCTCTGCACCTCGGGCACCGCCGCGGCCAACTTCCACCCCGCGGTCTGCGAGGCCGATCACTCGGCCGTTCCCCTGATCGTCCTCACCGCCGACCGCCCGCCGGAGCTGCGCGGGATCGGTGCCGGCCAGACGATCGACCAGGTCAAGCTCTACGGGTCATCGGTGCGCTGGTTCTCCGAAGTCGGGACGCACGCCGCCGACGACGACGGGCTGCTCCACTTTCGCTCGACCGCCTGCCGGGCTTTCAGCGCCGCCCGGGGCGAGCCGCGACCGGGCCCCGTCCACCTCAACCTGCCCTGGCGCGAGCCGCTGGCCCCGATCGCCGTCGAGGGTGCCGTGACCGCGACCGACGAGCTGGCCACCGAGGGCCGTGGAGAGCGCCCGCTGACCGCCGTGACCCCGATCGACCTCGAGCCCTCCGACTTCCTCCTCGAGGAGGTCGCGAAGCACATCGGGGAAGCGCTCTCCGGGGTCATCGTCGCCGGTCGCCAGCTCGATCCCGGCCTTCGCGAGCCGCTCGCCGATCTAGCCAGGACCGCCGGCTTTCCGATTCTCGCCGAGCCGACCTCCCAAGTCAGGTGCGGGCCGCACGACCGCTCCCAGGTGATCACCTCCTACGACCTGCTGCTGCGCGACGAGCGGTTCGCGACCCGGGTCGTGCCGGACCTGGTGCTGCGGTTCGGCGAGATGCCCACCAGCAGGCCGCTGCGAGCCTGGCTCGCCGAGTCCGGCGCCGACCAGATCGCGGTCGATCCATTCGGCGACTGGAATGAGCCGACCCGGCGCGCTGCGGCGCTGCTGCGGGCGGATCCGACCGACCTCGCGGCCGGCTGGGCCGCGAGGCTCGGCGAGAACCGAGACCCGCCGGCGGATTGGACCGATGCCGAGGCCGCGGCCCGGGAGGCGATCGAAGAGGAGCTCATGGAGACGGAGACCCCGACCGAGCCGGGGCTGCACGTGGCCCTCGGCGCCGCCCATGCCGACGGGGACCTCGTCTACACGGCGTCGAGCATGCCGATCCGCGACCAGGAGGCCTTTCTCGGGGCGGTCGACGCAGACGCCCTGTTCCTCTGCAACCGCGGCGCCAACGGTCTCGACGGCCTGGTGTCGTCCGGGATCGGCGCCGGTGACGCGACCGGGAGGCCGACGACGATCGTCACCGGCGACCTCGGCCTGCTCCATGATCTCGGCGGCCTCGCCGCCATGAGGGAGGTGAGTGCGTCGGTCCGAATCGTCGTCATCGACAACGACGGCGGCGGGATCTTTCACTTCCTGCCGCAGGAGACGGCGCTCGACCGCGGCGAGTTCGAGGCCCTGCTCGGAACACCACGCGGCGTCAGCGCCGCCCGCGCGGCCGCCCTCTTCGAGCTGCCCCACCAGAGGCTCGCGTCGCTCTCAGAGCTGCCCGAGGCGCTCGCCGCAGGTAGCGGCCTGATCGAGGTGAGGGCGGACCGCCATACCAACGTCGAGCTGCACCGGCGGCTCGCCGACCGCGTCAGCGACGCTGTCTCCTCACTTTCGTGACACGGCGCCTGTAGATCCCCGCCCATGCGGCGCTCAACTGCGGGCCCGTCGGGATCCTGGACCCGCAGGTCCCGTCGGAGTTGATCTCGCCCGGTGCCGCCGGCGTTCTCGGTGCCCAGCGCATTCTGCTCGAGGAACGCGAGCCCCGGCCGCGCCGGCCGCCTCTGAGAGCCAGGACCGCGACCACCGCGATGACCATCGGGAGCACGCCTATTCCGCCAGCAGCGGCAGCATCGCCTGGAGCTTGACCTCGGTCTCGGCGAGCTCCGCGGCCGGGTCTGAGCCGGCGACGATGCCACCGCCGGCGTAGAGGTGGGCCTCGCGGTCGCGGAGCAGGGCGCTGCGGAGGGCGACGCAGAATTCGCCGTCCTCGGTCGCGTCCATCCAGCCGACCGGCCCGGCGTACCAGCCCCTGTCCATCCCCTCCAGCTCATGGATCACCTCGGCGGCAACGCGGCCGGGCTCGCCGCCGACCGCCGGCGTCGGGTGCAGGAGGCCGGCGAGGGAGATCGCCGAAAGCGGTTCGGCGAGCTGGGCGAGCACCGGCGTGGCCAGGTGCTGGATGTTGGCGACCCTGATCACCTCGGGTTCCTCCCCCGCCTCGACCCAGACCGAGTGCGGCCGCAGCAGGCGGACGATCTCATCGGCGACGATCATGTGCTCGCGGCGGTCCTTGTCGCTGCGCATCAGCTTCTCGCCGAGGTGGTCGTCGACCGCCGGGTCGGAGCTGCGGCGGGTCGAGCCGGCGAGGGCGACCGTCGAGGCGCCGGCGCCGGAGCGGCGGATCAGCAGCTCCGGGCTGGCGCCGACGAAGGCCGCCTCGGGGGTCCCGCAGCAGAAGCAGAAACAGGACGGGAAGTGCTCACGCAGGGCGCCGAACACAGCCGCCGGGTCATGGGCCGCGGGAGCGCTGACCACCACCTCGCGGGCGAGGACGACCTTCTCGAGCGCGCCCGCCCCGATCCGGCCGGTCGCCTCCTCGACAGCATCCTCGAAGTCCCCCGGGGGACGCGCGCTGCGGATCGTCGGGCGCTCGAGCCGGTGCGGGTCGATCAGGGCCAGCGTGTCGGTCCTCAGGCCGGAGACCCTGCTCTCGGCGCGGTCCGCAGCCTGATCGAGGTCGTCGCCGGGGCCGACGAGGACGTTGACCGTGAGGAAGGCGTCCTCGCCCGTCCGGCAGATCGAGACCTCGGGAAGCCACATCGTCGCCGGGCTGAACGAGGACCAGGGCGAGGAGCCGGCACCATCGGGGTCGAACGCGAAGCCGCCGGTCCAGACCGGGCCGGCCCCCGCCGGCAGGTTGCCGGGCTCCTCGACTACCGCCTCCTCGGCGACCCGCAGGCACTCGCGGGCGACGTCGCCGAAGCGCGCGGGACCCCGCGAGGTCGACTCGTGCGCCACCCCGAGGGTGGCCAGCCCGAACTCGCGGTCGGGCTGCTCCCAGCAGAACCAGCGGTCGGAGGCGAGCCGCGAGGCGAAGACCGCGGCGCAGGGGTCGATGCCGTCGACGGCCACGGTGACGCTGGCCAGGGTGCGGCGGCCGCTCTGGACTGCCTCGCGCAGGGATGCGCGGAGCGACTCGGAAAGTGACGAGGCCCAGGCGTCGCCTGGAGCCGACATCTCAGTCGGCGCCCCGGGCGATCGCGATCTCTCC
>DASXBC010000144.1:0-3656 GCA_036406355.1 Solirubrobacterales bacterium
CGAGCCCGCCGGCGTAGGCGACGCCGTTGACGGCGGCGATCGTCGGCTTGTGGAGATCGGTCCAGCGCGAGGGCCCGAGGACACCGTCGCGCTGCCCGCGGTTGTGGGCCTCGATCTCCTCGGCGCTCGTCGGCACCACCGGCTCGCCGTCGAGGTGGCTCTTGAGGTCGCCGCCGGCGCTGAAGGCGCGATCGCCGGCCCCGGTCAGGACCGCGACCAGCGCCTCCTCGTCGTCGCGGAAACGGGTCCAGGCGTCAACCAGCTCACGGTGGGTGCGGGCGCCGATCGCGTTCATCCGCTCCGGGCGGTCGATCGTGATCACCGCGACCGGGCCGCGGCGCTCGTAGCGGATCTGCTCGTACTCCATCGCGGGCTCCTTCTATCCGGTCCGGGCGCCACCGGCAAGGGCGGCGACGTCGGCCTCGAAGCCGGGATAGCTGACCGCCGCGGCGTCCATTCCCTCGATCTCGACCCCATCGCGCGAGGCGAGGCCGGCGACGGCCCCCATCATCGCGATCCGGTGGTCGCCGTGCGAGGAAATCGCGCCGCCCCGCAGGCCGCCGCCGCCACGCACGGCCAGGCCGTCCTCGCTCGGCTCGACGTCGGCTCCGAGCGCCGTCAGCGCCTCGCAGACGGTCGCGATCCGATCGCTCTCCTTGCGGCGCAGCTCGCCGGCGTCGCGGATGGTCGTCTCGCCCTCGGCGAAGCAGGCGGCGAGGGCGACCAGAGGCAGCTCGTCGATCGCGAGCGGTATCTCGGCGCCGCCGACCTCGGTCCCGCGGAGGTCGGCCGCGCTCACCCGCAGGGTCCCGCTCGGCTCGCCGCCGCCGAGCTCCGCGTCCTCGACCTCGACGCTCGCCCCCATCCGGGCGAGGGTCTCGAGCAGTCCGGTCCGGGTCGGGTTGAGGCCGACCCCGGTCAGGACGAGATCGCTTCCTACGACGATCGTGGCGGCGACGATGAAGAACGCCGCCGCGGAAAAGTCCCCGGGCACCCGGATCTCACCCGGCTCGAGCGCGGGCGCGGGCCTGATCGAGACCACCTCCCCCTCGCGGCCGACCTCGGCCCCGGCCGCGGCCAGCATCCGCTCGCTGTGGTCGCGGCTCGGCGCCGGCTCGACGATCCTGGTCTCGCCCTCGGCGAGAAGGCCGGCGAGCAGCAGGCACGACTTGACCTGGGCGCTTGCCACCGGCAGCTCGTACTCGATCCCGGCCAGAGCGGCACCCTCGATCCGCAGCGGCGGCAGCCGCTGATCGCGGCAGCTGAGGCTCGCCCCCATCAGGCGCAGCGGCTCCGCGATACGGTCCACCGGCCTGCGCCTGATCGAGTCGTCGCCGTCGATGGTCCAGCCGCCACCCGGCTGCCCGGCGAGCCAGCCCGGCAGCAGGCGGAGCAGCGTCCCGGCGTTGCCGACGTCGATGTCCGCATCGGCGGCTCCGCGCAGGCCGACACCGGTGATCGAGATCCTCTGCCCGATCCGTGCTTCCGAGGCGCCGTCGACGCTCGCCCCGAGGGCGGCGACGGCCGCGAGCGTCGAGCGGGTGTCGGCCGAGTCGAGGTAGCCCTCGATGATTGTCGGTCCCTGCGCCATCGCGCCGATCAGCGCCGCGCGATGCGAGATCGACTTGTCAGGCGGCGGGCGCAGCGACCCCCGCAGCGGTCCCGACGGATCGAATCGCACCACGGCTCGGTCAGTCCCCCGTGCCGACGACGGTCACCGTGTGGCCGAGGCCGCGGACGAGCTCGAGCGCGCGCTCCGCCTGGCCCTCGCCAGCCACCCAGAGGGAGATCGCGCCCGATCTCATGTCGGGCGCCGGGTGCAGGGCCATGTCCTCGATGTTGACCCCGGCCTCGCCGAGGGCCAGCGCCAGCTCGGCGACCGTTCCCGGTCGGTTGGCGACGACGATCCGCAGCTCCGAGAGCGGCCCGCCATCCAGATCGGCCTCCTGCAGCCGGCGGCGCTCGGCGGCGGCGGCCCCGTGCCAGGCGGCGAGCGAGTCGCGATCGCCGCCGCGAACCAGCTCCGCCGCGTCCTTCAGACGGCTCGCCGCGTCCTCGATCGCCGCAGCGGCCGCATCGCGGTTGCTGGCCAGGATGTCGCCCCAGATCTCGGGGTTCGAGCCGGCGACCCGGGTCGCGTCGCGGAAGCTGGGGCCGACCGCGGGCATCCGCTCCGAGTCCCGGGTCAGCTCCGCCGCCGCCTGGCCGACCAGCACGTTGGCGACGACGTGGGGCAGGTGGCTGACGGTCGCCATCAGCCGATCGTGGGCCTCGGCGCCGATCGCCTGCGGCCGGCCGCCGAGGTCGGCCACGACCCGCTGCAGCGAGTCGTAGAGGAGGCCGCTCGAGCGCTCGGTCGGCGTCAGGTACCAGCGCGCTCCTACGAACAGGTCGGCGCGGGCGTTTCCGACCCCGGCGGTCTCCGCCCCGGCGAGCGGGTGACCGCCGATGAAGCGCTCGTCGTCGCCGAGGGCGGCGACGAGGTCGCGCTTGGTCGAGCCGACGTCGGTCACCACCGTCTCCGGGCCGGAGGCGTCGAGGGCGGCGCGGCCGAGCTCGGGCAGGGCGGCGACCGGGGCCGCGCAGAAGACCGCCTGCGCCTCGGCGCATGCGGCGGCGACGCTCTCGGCGCCGCGGTCGACGGCGCCGACCTCGAGGGCCCGCTCGAGGGTCGCGCGATCGGGGTCGAACCCGACGACCTCTCTGCCGGAGCGCTCGCGGGCGGCGAGCCCGACCGAGCCCCCGATCAGGCCTACGCCGAGGACCGCGAGGGTCATGCGCCGCGCCGAGTTCGCACCGCCGCGGCGAGCTCGTCGAGCACCGAGACGGTCGTCTCCCAGTTCATGCAGGCGTCGGTTATCGACTGGCCGTAGGTGAGCGGCCCGCCGCCGTCGAGGTCCTGGCGGCCCTCGACCAGGAACGACTCGAGCATCACGCCGACGATCGCGCCGTTGCCGGCCGCGACCTGGACGCCGATCTCTCCGGCGGTGGTGACCTGCCGCGCCGGGTCCTTGCCGCTGTTGTCGTGCGAGGCGTCGATCACGAGGCGCTCCGGGAGGCTGGCGGCGCGCAGCAGCTCGAGGGCGCCATCGACCCCGTCGGGATCGCTGTTCGGCGCCCCGCGGCCGCCGCGCAGGATCACGTGGCCGTCGGGGTTCCCACGGGTGTGGAGGATCGCCGGAGTGCCGTTGTCGTCGATCCCCGCGAACGCGTGCGGGACCGCGGCGGCGCGGACAGCGTCGACCGCGACCTGGACGTTGCCGTCGGTCCTGTTCTTGAACCCGATCGGCATCGAGAGGCCGGAGCCGAGCTGGCGGTGGATCTGGCTCTCGGTCGTCCGCGCCCCGATCGCGCCCCAGGCGACGGTGTCGGAGATGTACTGCGGGGTGATCGGGTCGAGGAACTCGCACCCGATCGGCAGCCCGAGGTCGAGAACCTGCAGCAGCAGCGCCCGCGCCTTGCGCAGGCCCGAGTTGACGTCGTAGGAGCCGTCGAGGTGGGGATCGTTGATCAGACCCTTCCAGCCCGTCGTCGTCCTCGGCTTCTCGAAGTAGACCCTCATCGCGACCAGAAGGTCGTCGCGATGACCGCGCGCGGTCTCTGCGAGCCTGCCGGCGTAGTCGAGCGCCGCGTCCGGGTCATGGACGCTGCATGGT
>DASXBC010000145.1:0-2087 GCA_036406355.1 Solirubrobacterales bacterium
GTGGCGATCCTCGGGCCAGCGGTAGACGTTGGTGTTGGGGACGTGGCAGCCGCCGGGCACGAGCGGCTCGAACTGCGAGCGGAGGTCGGGGATCCCGGTCGCCGAGAGCGCCCCGAGGCTGGTGCCGTGGTAGGCGATCTCACGAGCGATCACCTTGTGCTTCTGGCCTTTGCCGAGCTTCCGGTGGTAGTTGCGGACGAGCTTCAGCGCCGACTCGACCGCCTCCGAGCCGCCCGAGGTGAAGAAGACGCGGTTCAGATCCGCCGGCGCCAGCGAGGCGATCCGCGTCGCGAGCTCGATCGCGCGCGGATGGGCGTAGCTCCAGAGGGTGTAGAAGTCGAGTTCCTCGATCTGGCGGGCCGCCGCTTCGCCGAGCTCGGTGCGGCCGTGGCCGGCGTTGACGCAGAACAGCGCCGAGAGGCCGTCGAGGTAGCGGCTGCCGTGCTCGTCGTAGACGTAGCAGCCCTCGCCGCGGACGATGATCGGGATCTCCTTCTCGTCGCTGTAGGCCCCCATTCGCGAGAAGTGCATCCACAGGTGCCGTCTTGCCATCTCCTGCAGACCGGTGCCTGTCTCAGAGCCCAGACGCTCAGCAACAGCCATTCAGACCCTCCTTCCTCGCTACGACGATATGGACAAAGCTAGCTCCGAAACGATTCACCTTCAAGTGGTCAATGGGTCAAGCAAAGGCATCGCTCATGTACAAAATGTACAACGGCGGAGAACAAAATTGGGGTATCCGCCCCTTGTGCCGGAAAGCACCTTGAGCGTAGCGTCCAACCTGACCGCCGCTTCATGTGGCGGCGGGAGCAAGAGAGGAGACGGATGGAGAGCGCAGCGGTCCCAGTGCCCGGGGCGGAGGCAGCCGGTGCCCGTGTCCCCAGCAGCGGCGAGAAGGGCCTGAAAAAGAACGCCATCGGTTTCGCCTCCAGCGTCGTCATCGGCGTCGCCTCGACCGCGCCCGGCTACAGCCTCGCCGCCACCCTCGGCTTCGTCGCCGCGGCGGTCGGGACGCAGGCGCCGGCGATCCTCCTCGTCAGCTTCGTCCCGATGTTCCTCGTCGCGGGCGCCTACTACTACATGAACAAAGCCGATCCCGACTGCGGGACGAGCTTCTCCTGGGTGACGTTGGGGATGGGGCCGCAGCTGGGCTGGATGGTCGGCTGGGTGATCATCGTCACCGACATCGTCGTGATGGCGAACCTCGCCCAGATCGCCGGCCTCTACTCGTTCCTGCTCGTCGGCTGGGACTCCGCCGCCGCCTCGACCGCGGCGGTGACCGCGGTCGGCGTCGCCTGGATCATCGTGATGACCGCGATCGTCGTGATCGGGATCGAGCTCTCGGCGCGGACCCAGATCGGGCTGCTGGCGGCGGAGATCTTCACCCTGGCGCTGTTCGCGATCGTCGCCATCATCAAGGTCTACGCGGGCTCGGCCCCGTCGGGCTCGATCGACCCCAGCCTCTCCTGGCTGAACCCGTTCTCCCTCAGTCCGGCCGAGATCTCGGCCGGGATGCTGCTGGCCGTGTTCATCTACTGGGGCTGGGACACGACGGCGACGGTCAACGAGGAGACCGAGGACCCCTCGGAGGCCCCCGGGAAGGCGACCGTCATCAGCACTCTGATCCTGCTCGGGATCTACGTCGTCGTCGCCTTCGCCGCCCAGGCCTACCACGGGGTCGGCAACCTGGTCGAAAACCAGGAAGACGTGCTCAGCTCGCTCGGCACCGAAGTGTTCGGCTCGCCGCTCGACAAACTGCTGATCATCGCCGTCCTCACCTCGGCCGCGGCCTCGACGCAGACGACGATCCTGCCGGCGGCGCGGACGACCCTGTCGATGGCGCGGGCCAAAGCCCTGCCCGGCAGCCTCGGCAAGATCCACCCCCGCTACCTGACCCCCCACCTCTCGACGATCTGGATGGGCGCCCTCTCGATCATCTGGTACGTCGGCCTCACCCTGGTCAGCGAAGACATCCTCTTCGACTCCCTCGCGGCGCTCGGCCTGATGATCTCCTTCTACATCGGGCTCACCGGGTTCGCCTGCGCGATCTACTACCGGCGCGAGATCACCCGCAGCGTCAAGAACTT
>DASXBC010000146.1:0-9977 GCA_036406355.1 Solirubrobacterales bacterium
TGCCCGATGGCGGAAGATGGGCAGCGCAAGAGCCTTGATCCTGGCCGTGGTCCTGGCAGCATCTCTGGCAGTGCCGGCGGCGAGCGCGGCGCCGATCCCGACCCGGCTCACATACGCGCGTGGGGAGATCGTCCCGATCCCGGCCTCGGTGCCCCACGAAGAAGGGGACATGATCGACCGCGAAGTCTTCCCGGTCAGCTTCGAGGGCGTAGCCCGGCAGCCGACCCCGCGACGCCACACACCTCCGGGCGGGATCTCGACCGTGCGCTCGGGCGGCATCTCGCCGCACGGCGACTGAGCCGGACCGGGCTCGCGCCGCATTCATAGGATGCGAGGCCGATGCGCCGCCTCGCCGCCCTCGCCCTCGGACCGCTCGCGCTCGCGCTTGCGCTGGGGGCCTGCGGGACGACCGAAGAGGCGACGCCGGTCGCCTGCCTCGAAGGCACCAAGGCCTACCTCCAAGCGCTCGAGGAAGCGCCGAAGCCGGTCCGGCTCCCGGGCGGGACCCGGATCAGCGACTGCCTGACGAAGAACCAGGGCGGTGGCGTGCTGGCGACGATGGGAGGGTCGATGGTGCGGGCGGCCACCGCTCTGAACGCCGCCGCCCGCCATGACCCGAGTGGGCCGGCGGCGGTCCGGCTCGGCTTCCTGCTGGGAGCCGTCGAACGCGGCGCCGAAGACACCCACGGCATCCACGCCGAGCTCGTCCGCCGGCTCGAATCGGCGGCCAAGTACAGCCCCGGCGGCCGGCCGCTGCCGCGGCGGCTTGAACGCGCCTACGAAACGGGGTTCGAAGCCGGGCAGGTCCTCGGCTGAGCGCCCCAGGCGACGGCCGTTGAATACGCTGCCGGAGCGTGATGAACTCGATGGAGGCGACGACTTTGACAGAGCATCTCTGGGGTGGTGAGACCACGAAGGCGGTCGAGAACTTTCCTGTTTCCGGCGAGCGGGTACCGGTGCCGGTCGTTCGCGAGCTCGGGCGGCTGAAGGCCGCCGCGGCGCGGGCCAATGCCGAGCTCGGCAAGCTCGACGCCGACCTGGCCGAGCGGATCGCCGCCGGCGGTGACGCCGTGGCCGCGGGCGAGCACGACGACCAGTTCCCGATCGACGTCTTCCAGACCGGGTCGGGCACCTCCTCGAACATGAACGCGAACGAGGTGATCGCGGAGCTGGCCGGCGACGAGGCCCACCCCAACGACCACGTCAACATGGGCCAGTCCTCGAATGACGTCTTCCCGTCGGCTGTCCACATCGCCGCCCTCGGCGAGGTCAAGCGCGACCTGCTGCCGGCGATCGACGGGCTCGGCGCGGCGCTCGAAGCGAAGGCCGGCCAGTTCGCCGACGTCGTCAAGGCCGGGCGGACCCACCTGATGGACGCGGTCCCGGTCACGCTCGGCCAGGAGTTCGGCGGCTACGCGGCCCAGGTCCGGCTCGGGGCGGAGCGGATCGAGTCGACCCTCCGCCGCGTCGGCCAGATCCCGCTCGGCGGCACCGCGACCGGGACCGGCCTCAACACCCATCCCGAATTCGCGGCGAAGGTCCGCGAGAAGCTCGCCGCCGAGACCGGGCTCGCGATCTCCGGGCCTGCGGACCCGTTCGAGGCGCAGGGCAATCGCGACGCCCTGGTCGAGCTCTCGGGGATGCTCAAGGTCTACGCGGTGTCGCTGAACAAGATCGCCAACGACCTGGCGCTGATGGGCTCCGGCCCGCGCGCCGGACTCGCCGAGCTGCGCCTGCCGGAGCTCCAGAAGGGCTCCTCGATCATGCCCGGCAAGGTCAACCCGGTGATGCCCGAGGTCGTGATCCAGGTCGCGGCCCAGGTGATCGGCAACGACGCCGCGATCACCGTCGCCGGGAGCCAGGGGCAATTCGAGCTCAACGTCCGGGTGCCGCTGATCGCCCGCAACCTGCTCGACTCGATCAAGCTGCTCGCCTCGGCCTCGCGTCTGCTGAACGAGAAATGCGTCTCGGGGATCGAGGCGAACGAGGAGATGACCGAGCGCCATGCCGAGGCGACACTCGCAACCGCCACGGCGCTCAACCCCCACATCGGCTACGACCGCGCCGCCGACATCGTCAAGGCCGCGGCCGAGTCAGGCCGCTCGCTGCGCGAGGTCGCGCTCGAGCAGGGGGTCGAGCCGGCGGTGCTCGAGGAGGCCCTCGACCACCGCCGGATGGCCCGGCCCCACGACTAGCGTCAGCCCTTCTTCTTCTTCCTCGTCAGCTTCAGCTTGCCCTTGAACTGCTGAGTGGCGGCGGTGCCTCCGGTCGGGGTGAACGTCACCGACGCCTTGAAGGAGAGCTTGCCCTTCTTGTTCAGGATCTTCTTGCCCGCGCCGGTCGGCTTGAGGTTGAGCGTGGCCACCCCTGCCGCAGTCGTCGTGACAGCGGCATTCTTGATCAGCGCCTGCCTCTTTTTCCTCGCCTTGCTCGACGATGCCGATTTGGACGCCGAGGTGATCGCGTCGACCGCGGTGAGCGTGCCCGGTCCCGGGACGTTGACTCCGAGCCGGCCCGTGCCCTTCTTCTTGTTCAGCTTGAGCTTGCCGAAGGTGAAGGAGTTGGATTGCGGGGAGGGCGGCGGCGGACCGGTCGCGATCGAGATCGCGTCGGCCCCGGCGTAGAAGTTGCCCAGGTTGTCGACCTCGGCCAGGCGGATGCGCACCGTCTGACCGGCGAATTGAGAGAGATCGACCGTGGCGGACCGCGGCGCTAGTTCCATCGGGTCTCCTTCGAGCGTCCTGAAGACCGTGCTGAGAATGTCCCCCGGCGCGACGGAGTAGATGGGGCTCGACGGCCTCATCACGTCGATCCGGTACTGCTGGTTTTCAGCTCCTTCGGGAGAGAGCGAATCGGGGGACGTGATTTTTCCTGAGGTCCGGTAATAGACGAGCATCGATAGCGTCTGGGACCTTCCGGGCTCGAGCGCGACGTCCTGGTAGAGGACGTGCACTCCTGGCCCTTCCTGGTCGCTTGTCGCGGCGTATTTGCCCTGGGGCGGTGCCTGCACTTCTCCGGGAGCGGAAGGAGGTAACGGCGATTCGGTCCCGGTATAAGAGAACCATCTCCCACTGCTCAGCGGCGGCTCGACGCTCGTCCAGCCAGTCAGCGATCCGGCCTCGAAGTCGCCGTTGACGACGGTCGCCGCACCGGCGCTCGAGGCGAGGATCGCGCCCAGGGCAAATACGGCGAGGGCAGCAGCCACCGTCCTACTCCAAATGACCCGTAGTGAGATTCCCAACATTGCCCCCCCTTCGCGATTTCGAGGTTGGGAGGTTACAGCCGCCCCGCGGCGTCTAGCCCTGGAAGGTGACGAACCGCTCCTCGGTCAGCTCGATCACCGAGTAGGCCGGGCCCTCGCGGGTGTTGCCCGAGTCTTTGACGCCGCCGTACGGCATCTGGTCGGCGCGGAAGGTGGGCACCTCGTTGATCAGGACGCCGCCGAACTCGAGCGTCTCAGCCGCCTCGAGGCCGCGGCCGATGTCGCGGGTGAAGACGCCGGCCTGGAGCCCGAACTTCGAGTCGTTGGCCATCCGCAGCGCCTCGCCGAACTCGGAGAAGCGGTCGATCGTCGCGACCGGGCCGAAGATCTCCTCGCACCAGACCCTCGAGTCGCGCGGCGGCGATCCGAGCAGGGTCGGCGCCAGACAGCGGCCGTCGTCGACGAGCTCGCCGCCGGCCAGCAGCTCGGCGCCGGCGGCGACCGCCTCGTCGACCCACTCCTTGACCCGGTCGCGGTCCCCGGGCGTGATCAGCGGGCCGACGTCGGTCTCGGGATCGAGCGGGTCGCCGACCCTGAGCTCGGCGAGGTTGGCGACGAGGCGTTGCGTGTAAGCGTCGGCGACGTCCTCGTGGACGAGGATCCGCTGGATCGAGATGCAGCTCTGGCCGGCGTGCGAGTAGGCGTGGAGCTTGGTTTTGTCGGCCGCCGTCTCCCAGTCGCCGTCGCCGTCGACGATCAGCGGCGCGTTCGAGCCGAGCTCGAGGTTGACCTTCTTGTGCGGGACCTTGCTGCGGATGCCCCAGCCGACGGGGGCGGAGCCGGTGAAGGTGAGCGCCCGGGTCAGATCGTGCTCGACGATCGCATTGCCGACCTCGGAGCCGCTGCCGGGGATGACGCTGAGCCAGCCGTCGGGCAGGCCCGCCTCGAGCAGGATCTCTGCCAGCTTGATCGAGGAGATCGGGGTCTGGCCCGCGGGCTTGAGGACGATCGCGTTGCCGGCGGCGATCGCGGGGCCGAGCTTGTGGGCGACGAGGTTGAGCGGGAAGTTGAACGGGCTGATCGCGCCGACCACCCCGTAGGGAACCCGCATCATCACACCGAGCTTGCCGGCGCCGGCGGCCGAGGCGTCCATCGGCACCGTGCCCCCGGTCAGCTTCCGCGCCTCGACGGCGGAGAAGGTGAGGGTCTCGACGCAGCGCTGCGCCTCGACCGTCGCCGTCTTCAGCGGCTTGCCCGCCTCGGCGGCGATCGTCAGCGCCAGATCCTCGGTCCGTTCTCCGGCGATCTCGGCGGCGCGATCGAGCACCGCGGCCCGCTCGTGCTGGGGGAAGTCGCCGGCAGAAAAGGCGTCGTGCGCCGCCCGCGCGGCCCGGTCGACGAGCGCCGCGTCGCCCTGGGCGACCCGGCCGATCGCCGTCTGGTCGTAGGGGCTCAGAACCTCGTCCCACTCGCCCGTCGCTTCCCACTCGCCCGCGACGAGGAGTTTGTGATCGACCGCCTGGACCGTCTGCGTCGCCATTTCTGACCTCCTCTGGTTCGTCTCTTTCAGCCTAGAGGAGGCCGCGACTCGCGCGGGGCGAATTGGTTGACCGGTAATGCGCCTCCGCGTCCCAATCCTCTGCCTCGCCTGCCTGCTGCTCTGCCCCGGCAGCGCCGCCGCGGGCGTCACCTGGGTCGTCCGGGGGCACGGCTTCGGGCACGGGGTCGGAATGAGCGCATACGGCGCCTACGGGTATGCGACGCACGGATTCGGCTACCGGGCGATCCTCGGCCACTACTACACCGGGACGACGATCGGGACGATCGCAGGGCCTCACGTCGTCCGGGTTCTGGTCGGGATCGATCCCGGCGACGTCGAATTCAGCGGCGCGACGAGCGCCTGCGGCCGCGCCCTCGACCCGGCTGTCACCTACGCCGCCCAGCGGCTCGGCGGCAGCGTCAGCCTCCGCGCCGGCGGCCGTCACATGCTCACCAACTGCGGGGCGAAGCTGCGCGCCGCCGGGCCCGGCAGCGTGCGGATCGACGGGACGGCCTACCGCGGCGCGCTCGAGGTCGTGCCGACCAAGAGCGACCCGGGCTCGCTCAACGCGATCAACGCCGTCGCCGTCGACCAGTACGTGAAGGGCGTGATCCCGAACGAGTCGCCGCCGACCTGGCCGCTGGCCGCGCTCGAGGCCCAGGCCGTCGCGTCACGCTCGTTTGCCCTCTCGACCAGCGTCGAAGGCAACGGGTTCGACCTCTACGACGACACCCGCAGCCAGGTCTACGAGGGAGTCGGGAGCGAGACCGCGCGGACCAACGCCGCCGCCGCCGACACCCAGGGGCAGGTCGTCCTCTACAACGGCGAAATCGCCGAGACGTTCTTCTCAGCCTGCTCCGGCGGTCACACCGAGAGCGTCCAGAACGTCTTCTTCGGCCCGCCGGTCCCCTACCTGGTCGGCGTCCCGGACCCCTACGACGGCGCCTGCCCGCTGCACTCCTGGACCCTGCGGTTCTCCGGCGCCGGAATCAGCGCAAGGCTCGGCGGCTATCTCGACGGCCGGTTGAAGCAGATCGTCATCACCAAGCGCGGGGTCTCGCCGCGGATCGTCTGGGCCCGGCTGATCGGCACCGGCGGGACGACGATGATCCGCGGCGACCACCTGCAGAGCGCGCTCGGCGCCTACGACCGCTGGATGTCCTTCACCAAGGTCGTCGACGGCACGGCGGCCCCGGCGCCGAAGGGCGGCGGCCCGGGGGGCGGCATCTCTCAGCCGTCCGGATAGGGCTGGACCGGGATGCCGTGGTCGGTCTCCCGCATCCCGAGCTCGTAGGCGGCGCCGGCGGTGAGCCGCAGCTCGCGCGCCGGTTGCGCCGGGCGTTCGACGGTCAGATCGAGGTCGGCGACCGAGCAGTTGATCGTGTTGTGCTCGGGCCCGTCGGGATCGGCATAGACCCAGCCGACGAAGTCCTTGCTCGGGGCCGAGACGCGGCCGCGGACGACGATGTCGCGGCCGGGCAGGACGAAGGCGCACTCGCCCGCCGACTCCTCGATCGACGCGGCACGGATCTTGCCGAAGCCCCCGAGCCGGTGGCGCTCGCCGTCGAGCGCGAGCATCCCCGAAGGAACCCAGGGCGTCGTCCAGGAGCCGATCCTGATCCGCGCGGCGCCGGCGTCGAAGTAGGTGCCCTCCGCGTTCTCGAAGCCGGTCCCCTCGAGCCAGACCCAGCGCTCGGCGTGCTCGCTGCCCCAGTTGTGGCCGATCATCCCCGGCCACCGCTCGAGCTCGATCGCGTCGCCGTCGATCTCGAGCCGGCCGCTGAACAGGGCGTCGGGGAACGGAGCGACGAACTTGGTGCGCGGGACCGGGGCCTCGTAGAGCCAGTCGGCCGGCAGGTACTTGCAGGGCTCGGCGTCGCCCTCGAAGATCAGCTCCCAGGACGCGCTCAGCGCGTCGGTCGCGACCGAGCCGCTCGCCCGGCCGGGCCCGATCTCGGCTCCGGCGACCCGGATCCAGGAACCGGGCGGGGTCGAGAGGTCGCCGGCCGGGACCGTCACCTTGGTCGCCCGCGGGCCGTCCGCCTCGCGGTCAAAGACACAGAACCAGATCGAGGCGTTCGGCTCGGCGCCCGGGCGCTTGTGGACCGTGTGCCGGATCCAGAGGCCCTGGCCGCCGCCCGGGCAGCATGCCTTGATGTAGAAGCTCTCGTAGTGGCCGGCCTTCGCCGCCACATCCGGGAACCTGGCACGTTCCTCCACGGCCAAAACCTAACCGGCTATCCCCGGACGCGGGAGAGAGGACCAGTCCATGTCTGTTCCTTCTGGTCCGAGCGGGAGCGGAGGAGATGGCCGCGTCTTCAGACCTTGATCGTGATCACGTCGCCGTCGGCGACGACGTAGTCGCGGCCCTCGATCCGCAACTCGCCGCGGTCGCGCGCCGGCGCGTAGCCGCCAAACTCGACCAGCCGGTCCCAGCCGATCACCTCGGCTTTGACGAACGCGTCCTGGATCTCGGTGTGGATCGTCCCCGCCGCCTCCCAGGCTGTAGCCCCACGCCCGATCGGGCGGGCGACCGCTTCCTTGTCCTCGCCGGCGGTGAAGAAGGTGATCAGGTCGAGCAGGTCGTAGGCGGCGCGGACGAGCCGCGCCAGGCCCGGGCCCTCGACCCCGTAGGACTCGCGCATCTCCTCCGCTTCGGCGGGGTCGAGCTCGGCCAGCTCACCCTCGATCCGGGCACTGACAGCGACAACGGCCGCCCCCATCGCCTCGGCGTGGCGGGCGACATCGTCGGGCGGGTCGGCATCGCCCTCGTCGACGTTTGCGACGTAGAGGATCGGCTTCGAGGTCAGCGCCTGCAGGTTCATCGCCGCCGCCGGGGCGTCCTCGGGAACCGGGACCGTCCGCGCCGGGCGGCCGGCGCCCAGCTCCCCGATCACCTCCCCGAGCCACTGCTTTTCGGCGATCGCCTCGGGGTCGCCCGACCGCGCCCCCTTCTCGACCCGTTCGAGCCGGCGCTCGGCCTGCTCGTAGTCGGCGAGGGTCAGCTCCGTCTCGATCGTCTCGATGTCGGCGATCGGATCGACCCGCCCGTCGGGGTGGGGGACGCCGGAGTCGGCGTGGCAGCGGACGACGTGGCAGATCGCGTCGGTCTCCCGAATCGAGGCCAGGAATTTGTTCCCGAGGCCCTCGCCCTCCGAGGCACCCCTGACGAGGCCGGCGATGTCGTGGAAGGAGATCGTCGCCGGCACCAGCTCAGAGCTGCCGACCGTCTCCCCCACCTTCTCGAGGCGCTCGTCGGGCACCTGGGCGATCGCCACGTTCGGCTCGATCGTCGTGAAGGGGTAGTCGCCGGTCTGCGCACCGGCCCTTGTGAGTGCGTTGAAGAGGGTCGACTTGCCCGCGTTCGGCAGCCCGACGATGCCGACCTTCATAGCCGCCCCCGGACGCGGGAGTGGGGGGCCATCCATATCTGGTTCCCTGGCCCCCCACGGCAGATGGGGAGGCGGCGTTTTGTCCCGGCCGCCGGCCGCCGCGCAGCGATCGGCGTTGAGAGCAGCCTCATAGGGAAAGAGGGACGAGGAGGCCGAGGGCGACGCCGAGGAGGGCGCCGGCGACGACGTCGGACGGATAGTGCATCCCGAGGTAGGGGCGGCCGAGCGCGAGGGCGGCGGCGAGGAGGAAGGCAAGGGCGGCGACCGGCTCGACCCGGGTCATCGCGGTCGCGACCGCGAACGAGGAGGTCGCGTGAGCCGAGGGGAAGCTGAGCGAGCTCGGGGCGCCGCCGAGCGGTGGCAACCCGTCGAGCACAGGTCGCGGGCGGCGCACCGCGAGCTTGACGAGGTAGTTGACGCCGATCGCGACCGGCCCGACCACGGCGCAGATCAGCCACGCTTCGCGGTTGGAGCCGTCGACGATCGCGAGGCCGAGGCCGAGGCCGAACCAGATCCCTCCGTTGTTGCCGGCCTTCCCGAGCGCGATCGAGAGTCGCTCGAGGGCGGGAGTGTGCCCGCGGGTGCGCATCGCCAGCAGCAGCCTTTCGTCGAGGGTCGCCATCACAAATCCTCGTGCTTCGCTCGCTGCGCGAGGCGGCGGATATGCACGCTTGCTCGCTCCGCACTCATCGGTGCGGCAGCATAGGCGGGGCGGGCCTCGATAATCAGCCCGATGCCCTTCGTCCCCGGCTACACCCACACCCCCGGCCACCACTGCGGCTCGACCGCGCTGCGCAACCTGCTCGCCTTCGACGGGGTCGAGATCAGCGAGGAGATGGCGTTCGGGCTCGGCGCCGGGCCGTGCTTCTACTACGTCACCCTCGAGGACGCCTCGCCGACCCGCTGGTTCAACGGCCGCACGGCGCGGCTCGAGGAGAACTTCAGCGAGCTGACGGGCACGGCGCTCGAGCTGCGCACCTTCGAGAACGGAGATTCAGCGGCGTGGGAGGCGGCCCGCGAGGCGGTCGACTCGGGAACGCCCGCCCTCCTCCTCACCGACCTCTACTACCTCGACCACTACGGCAACTCGGCCCACTTCCCGGGGCACGCGGTCGTCCTCGCCGGCTACGACGACGATGTCGCCCACCTCTCCGACACCGGTTTCGAGGAGCTGCAGACGACCTCGCTCGAGAGCCTCGACCGGGCGCGCCACAGCGCCCATCCCGCCTATCCGCTCTCTGGTCACATGTTCACGACGACCGACGCGATCGAACCCGAGCGGCTGCGCGCGGCGATCCCGGCCGCGATCGAGCGCGCGGCGCGGGCGATGACCGAGCCGGAGTTCCGCGAATTCTCCGGTCTCGACGCGGTCCACCGCCTTGCCGCCGAGGCGGGGTCATGGCCTGAGGTCGCCGAGGACTGGCAGTGGTGCGCGCGATTCGGCTACCAGGTGATCGAGCGGCGCGGCACCGGCGGCGGCTGCTTCCGGCTGATGTACTCGCGCTTTCTCGAGGAGGCCGGCCGCCCCGAGGCGCCACTAGCGGCCGAGGCCGCCGCCCGCTGGACCGAGCTGGCGACTGCGTTCCAGACCGCCAGCGAGAGCGAGGAGCCGCGACCGGAACACTGGGTCGAGATCGACGCCGCGGCGCACTCGGTCGGCGAAGCCGAGGACCATCTGTGGTCCGCCCTCTCCACATCCCGAGCCGAAACATCTCGGCAGGAGGGGTGTTCCTGAATACGAACCCGCCGTTAACCCGCGGTCGCCCTTGACTGCATGCGGTACCGTTTCGGCTAGCGGGAGGCGGGTACGACGCAGTTGAACCCGTCTTTGAGGAGAGAGGTC
>DASXBC010000147.1:0-1908 GCA_036406355.1 Solirubrobacterales bacterium
GATCCCCTCGTCGCGCATCGCCGTGCAGAGCTCGATGATCGTGTCGAACGAGTTCTCGAACACGGCCTTGAACACGAAGTCCCCGCGCCGCCGCGAGTACTTCGCGTAGTTCATCGAGCTCATGTTGAGCGCGGCGACGTCGGGCCTCAGCGCCCGCAGGTACTCAATCCGCTTCTCTATCGGGATGCCGATCGCGCCGGTCGAGTAGTTGACGATCACGTCGCCGCCGGCCTGCGAGCGGATCGCCTCCGTGATCGCGCGGAAGTCGTCAATCTCGTATGACGGGACCCCGTCGGGCGTGCGCGCGTGGATGTGGATCTGCGAGGCGCCCTCGTCGACCGCGCGGCGCGCCTCCGCCGCGTACTCCTCCGGCGTGTAGGGGATCGCCGGGCACTGGTCGCGGTTGGCGATCGCGCCCGAGATCGAGCAGCTGATGATCACGGGATCAGCGAACGAGCTCATACCGGCATCACGCCGTGCTTCTTCCACGGCCGCTCGATGCGCTTTCCGCACGCCATCCGCAGGCCCCTGATGATCGTCGGCCGCGTCTCGCGCGGGTCGATGATGTCGTCGATCATGGCGTTCTTCGCGGCGATGTAGGGGTCGATCACCTTGCGGACCTCTTCGAGCATCTGCTCGCGGGTCGCCTCGGGGTCGTCGGACGCCTCAATCGCGGAGCGGCCGATGATGTTGACCGCGCCCTCGGCGCCCATCACCGAGATCTCGGCGCCGGGCCAGGCGACGATCAGGTCCGGCTCGTAGGCCTTGCCGTTCATCACGTAGTAGCCGGCGCCGTAGGCCTTGCGGACGACCACGGTGACCTTCGGCACCGTCGCCCGCGAGACCGCATAGAGCATCTTCGCCCCGTGGCGGATGATCCCCGCGTGCTCGACCTTCGAGCCGACCATGAACCCGGGGACGTCCTGCAGGAAGACGAGCGGGATGTTGAAGGCGTCGCAGAGGTTGACGAAGCGCGCGGCCTTGTCGGCCGAGTCGTTCTCCAGGATGCCGCCGAGCTGCTTCGGCTGGTTGGCGACGATGCCGACCGGCTGGCCGCCGAAGCGGGCCAGGCAGGTGATGATCGTCTTGGCGAACTTCGGCTTGATGTCGAAGATGAACCCGTCGTCGACGATCTCCCGGATCACGTCGTACATGTCGTAGGGGTGCCGCGCTGACTCCGGGACGATGTCGAGCAGCTTCTCCGACATCCGATCGACCGGGTCCTCGGTCTCGCGCACCGGCGGGCGCTCCTCGCAGTTGGCCGGGAAGAAGGAGAGGTAGTCCTTGACGACCTGGATGCACGCCTCATCGTCGGCGACCTCGAGGTCGCCGACGCCGGACTTGCGGCAGTGGACCTTGGCCCCCCCCAGCTCCTCCATCGAGATGTCCTCGCCCGTGACCGCCTTGGTGAGATGCGGCCCGGCGAGGGCCATCGCGCCCTGCCCGACCACCATCGGGACGAAGTCCGAGAGGGCCGGGATGTAGGCGGTCCCGGCGGCGCAGGGACCGAGCATCGCGGCGACCATCGGGATCACCCCCGACATCACCACCTCCTCCTGGAAGAGGTGGCCCGAGCCGGCGAAGAGCGATCCGGCCGCCTCCTGGATGCGGGCACCAGCCGAGTCGAGCAGCCAGATGAACGGCATCCGCTTCGTCAGCGCCATCTCGCGGAGGCGCGCCACCTTGAGCTCGCCGGTCATCCCCATCGAGCCGGCCATCACGGTGAAGTCGTAGGCGGCGACGCAGCAGCGACGCCCGTCGACGTCACCCCAGCCGGTGATCACGCCGTCCGCCGGGGCCTCCTTCCCCTCCATGTTGCGCTGGGAGAAGTGGGGCCGTCCGTGGATGCCCATCTCCACGAAAGTGCCCGGGTCGCAGAGCAGGTCGATCCGCTCGCGGGCGGTGAGC
>DASXBC010000148.1:0-2280 GCA_036406355.1 Solirubrobacterales bacterium
TCCTCGGAGGCGAAGATGACCATCCGGCGGGCGATGAAGCGCGGGTCCTCGCCCCCCTCTAGCATCACCGCCAGGTAGTACAGGGAGGCGTCGACATCGGAGCCGCGGGTCGCCTTGATCCAGGCGGAGATGAAGTCGTAGTGGCGGTCGCCCTGGCGGTCGAAATCGATCGCCTTGCGCTGCAGCGCGTCCTCGACGGCGGCGACGTCGACCGGCGCCTCGCCGTCGGAGCGCTCGACGGCGCGCTCGAGGGCGGAGAGCGCGACCCGGGCGTCGCCGCCGCTGCGGTGGGCGAGCATCGTCAGCGCCGCGTCGTCGACCGCTGGCGGATCCGGCAGGCCGTGCTCGGCGTCGGCCAGCGCCCGCCGCAGCAGCTCCTCGACCTGCCCCGGCTCGAGCGGGCGAAGCTCGTAGATCTGGCAGCGGGAGAGCAGCGCCGAGTTGACCTCGAAGTACGGGTTCTCGGTCGTGGCGCCGATCAGGGTCAGGACGCCGTCCTCGACCGCCGGCAGAAGGGCATCCTGCTGGGCCTTGTTGAAGCGGTGGATCTCGTCGAGGAAGAGGACGGTGTGGCGGCCGCTCGTCCGCCGCCGCTCCTCGGCGCGTCCGATCACGGCCCGGATCTCGGCCCGGCCCGCGTTCACGGCGGACTCCTCCTCGAACGCCCAGTCGGAGCCGGCGGCGGCGATCCGCGCCAGGGTCGTCTTCCCCGAGCCCGGCGGGCCGTAGAGGATGGCGCTGTGCGGGTGGCCGGCCTCGATCGCGGCCCGCAGCGCCGACCCCTCCCCCAACACCTGCTCCTGCCCCACCAGCTCATCCAATGCCCGCGGCCGCATCCGCACCGCCAATGGCGCATCGGGCGGCGGCCGGTCCGCTCCCGAGAGGGAAGCGTCGGGACGTGCCTCGCTGTCGAACAAACGGTCCGCCACTACGGCTGAGTATGAGGGGATCGGTCAAGGCTCGACGGAGCCTCCACGGCTGTTGCGACGGCGAGTCTTGACCGATCCCCCACACACCGCCTTAGAATCGACCGTATGGCTACTACAGAGGCACGCCCCGCCGCATCCACGCTCGAGTCCTTCAACCCCGCCACCGGCGAGCTCGTCGGCTCGGTCCCCACGATCACTCCCGACCAGGTCCAGCCCGTCGTCGACGACGTCGCCCGGATCCAGCCCGCCTGGGGCGAGCTGGCGCTCGACGACCGCGCGGCCTACCTGCGCCGCGCCGCCGCCGCGCTGCTCGACGAGATCGACGAGATCGCCGAGCTGCTCGTCAACGAGCAGGGCAAGCCGCGCGCCGAGGCCTACACGATGGAGCTGCTGCCGACCGTCGACGCGCTGCACTGGTGCGCGAAGGCGGGGCCCAAGGTCCTCGCCGACGAGAAGGTGCGGATGTCGCAGGCATTCCTGATGAGCAAGAAAGGCCACTTCTCCTACGAGCCGATCGGCGTCGTCGGCGTGATCGCCCCCTGGAACTACCCCTGGTCGATCCCGTTCGGCGAGGTCGCGATCGCGCTGATGGCCGGCAACGGCGTCGTCCTCAAGCCGGCCAGCCTGACGCCGCTGCTCGGCGAGGCGATCCGGCGCGTGTTCGAGAAGGGCGGCCTGCCCGAGGGACTTGTCAGGGTCGTGCACGGCGGCGGCGCGGTCGGCGACGCGCTCGCGCGCTCGACGGCGGGCAAGATCTTCTTCACCGGCTCGGTCGAGATCGGCCGCAAGGTCGGCGAGGTTTGCGCCCGGAGCCTCAAGGGCTCGGTGCTCGAGCTCGGCGGCAAGGACCCGATGATCGTCTGCGCCGACGCCGATCTCGACAACGCGATCTCGGGCGCCGTCTGGGGCGGTTTCGCCAACGCCGGCCAGACCTGCTCGGGGATCGAGCGCGTCTACGTCGAGCGCGAGATCGCCGACCGCTTCGTCGAGGGCGTCGCGCGCGAGAGCGAGCGACTCCGTCTCGGCGACCCGTTGCAGTGGGAGACCGAAATCGGCCCTATGACGGCTGACACTCAGTACGAGATCGTCGTCGACCTGATCGACGACGCGGTCGCCTCCGGCGCGACCAGGCTCTGCGGCGGCCCGACCGACGTCGCCGGCCTCCCCGGCAAGTTCATCGCCCCGACCGTCCTCACCGGCGTCACCCACCAGATGCGGATCATGCGCGAGGAGATCTTCGGCCCGGTCCTGCCGATCGTCGTCGTCGACTCCGAGCAGGAGGCGATCGACCTCGCCAACGACTCCGAGTTCGGCCTCGGCGCCTCGGTCTGGACCAAGGACCGCCAGCGCG
>DASXBC010000149.1:0-6144 GCA_036406355.1 Solirubrobacterales bacterium
CGGCGAGCTCTCGCCCGAGCTGCTGCGGGCGCTCGCCGATCTCACCTAATAGATTCCCCGCCCGTGCGAATGTCAGACCCATCCAGACGCCTGGAGGCGATGCCTCCCTACATGTTCCAGGAACTGGAGCGGCGGATTGCCGAGAAGCGCGCCGCCGGCATCGACGTGATCAGCCTCGGGATCGGCGATCCCGACGAGCCAACCTACCCGCACATCGTCGCCGCGATGCAGGAGGCGGTTGCCGAGCCCGGCAACCAGAATTACCCGAGCAACCGCGGCCGCGAGGAGTTCCGGGCCGCGTTCTCGGACTTCTACGACGAGCGCTTCGGGGTCGAGATCGACCCCGAGAGCGAGGTGATCCCCGCGATCGGCGCCAAGGAGTGCATCTACAACCTCTGCTTCGCGTTCCTCGATCAGGGCGGCGTCGCGCTCGCCTCCGACCCCGGCTACCCGGTCTACACCGGCGGCCCGATCCTGGCCGGGGCGACGCCGGAGCTGCTGCCGCTGGTGCCGGAGCTCGGCTTCGCGCCAGATCTCAGCGCGGTGCCGGCCGAGACCGCCTCGCGGGCCCGGCTGATGTTCCTCAACTACCCCAACAACCCGAGCGGAGCCGTCGTCCCGGAGGGGTTCTTCGAGCTCGTCGTCTCCTTCGCCCGTGAGCACGAGATCCTCGTCGTCCACGACAACGCCTACTCGGAGACCACGTACGACGGCTACGTCGCGCCGAGCTTCCTGGCGACGCCGGGCGCGAAAGAGGTCGGGGTCGAGGTCTTCTCGCTCTCGAAGGGGTACAACATGACCGGGTGGCGCTGCGCGGCGATCCTCGGCAACCCGGAAGCGATCGAGACCTACTGGCGGCTGAAGACGAACGTCGACTCAGGCCTGTTCGAGGCGGTCCAGCTGGCCGGCGTCGCGGCGCTGCGCGGCCCGTCGGGCCCGGTCGAGCGGATGAACGAGACGTACGCCCGCCGGCGTGACCTCGTCGTCGGGGCACTGCGCGAGATCGGCGTCGAGGTCCAGGCGCCGAAAGGCACGATCTACATCTGGGCGCCGGTACCCGAGGGCCACACCTCGACCTCGTTCGCCGAGCTCGTCCTCGAGCAGGCGGCGGTGGTCGTCTCGCCCGGCTCGATGTACGGGCCAAGCGGCGAGGGTTTCTTCCGGATCTCGCTGACGACGCCTGACGAGCGCATCACCGAGGCGGTCGGGCGTCTCCGCGAGCACCTGGCGTAGGCAGGAAAGGCGCCCCAGGCGCCGAATCCGGCCCCGATGACCCAGGCCCGGGCATTGATCGTCGCCGCCGTCTCCGCCGGCGCCCTCTACCTCGTCGGCGCGGTCGCCCTCGGCAGCCCGCCGTCGGTCTCCGATTCGCCGGCGACGGTGGCCGAATGGTTCGCCGAACACCATGGCGCCGCCCGCACCTACGCCTGGACCGCGACCTTCGGCGCCCTCGCCCTCGCCGTCTTCGCCGGGATCGTGCGCGGGCTGCTGCCCTCGCCGCACGGCTCCGTATTCCTCCTCGGCGCCGCCGCGTTCATCGTCGAGAACGCTGTCCAGGCCTGGCTCTGGGCGGGACTGGCGCTCCACCCGCTCGACCCCTCGACGGCGCGCACCGCCTACGACATCGCGCTCTTCTGGGGGCCCGTCCTGACCGGGTCGACGATGACGATGATCGGCGCCGTCACCGTACTCGGCTTCGGCGCCCGGCCCTCGATCCCGACCTGGCTGATGGTCCTCGGCGCGATCGCCTTCGCCGAGCAGGCGATCGAGACGATCACCGTCTTCGGCACCGGTGGCTTCATCGCCCCCGGCGGCGACATGAACCTGATCCTCGGTGCCGCGCTGACCCTTGTCTGGCTCGCCGGCCTCGTCGTCTGGGCCGCCGGGCGCCTCGGCCAGGCGCGGCCGCCTCAGCCCGCGGGCTGACGCTTGCTCCAGTAGCGGTCGAGCCCCTGCCACTGGTACTCGGGCGGCACGGCCTGCAGCAGCTCCGCCGCCGCCTCGGGGTCGGAGACCCTCGCGGCGACCAGCTCGCGGTGGCGGGCCTCGTATTCCGCCTCGTCGAGATCGCGGGCGAGCCCGGCCTCCTCGCGCAGGCGCTCGCGGACCGATGCCAGGTGCGGCTCGGGCTCCTCGACCGGCCCCCAGTGCGTGAGGCCAAGACGCTGCGGCCGCCAGCCTTCGACGATCCCGATCGAGTCCTCCCAGGTCTCGATGTCGATGTCCGGAGGCGGCGTCGGAGGGACGACCAGGTCGGTGCCGGGAATCAGGACCGCGGCGATGTCGCCGACGAAGGCGGTGCCGCTCTCCTCGTGCAGGTAGCAGACGTGGTGGGAGGCGTGGCCGGGCGTGTAGGCGACCCGCATCCCGAGAACGCTCTCGCCCCCGCTCAGCGGTTTCACGTTCTCCTCGGGCACCGGCACGATCTCGCCCCAGAGGCGCTCCATCCGGTCGCCGTAGAGGCGCTCCGCGCTCGCCAGCAGGCGCGAGGGATCGATCAGGTGCGGGGCCCCACGCTCGTGGACGTAGACCTCCAGCCCGGGCCAGCGTCGAACCAGCGCTCCGGTGGCGGCGGCGTGGTCGAGGTGGATGTGGGTGAGGAGGATCGCGCGGGGCTCGTCGCCGCCCAGCGCCTCGACCAGGTTCCGGTGCGAGGACTCGGGGCCCGGATCGATCAGGGCTCCGTCGACCTCCCAGCAGCAGATCACGTGCGGGCGCCCGAGGTGGAGAACGTCGATCGGTCGCATCGCTGCCGGCTTCGGCTCAGGCCGCGGCGGGGATTTTGCCCTCGGCCTCGAGCGTCTGGCGCAGGCCCTCTTCGAGGCCTCGGGGCTCGTAACCGAGCTCGCGGGTCGCCTTCTCGTGGGTTGCCCAAAAGGTGACGTTGTCGGCCGAGGAGATCATCTCGCGCAGGTTCGGCGGCTGGTTCATCAATTTGCCGACCAGCGGCCCGGCCGGCGCGAGCGCCTTCAGCAGGGTGGTCGGGACCGCGTGCCTGGGCGGCTTGCGACCGGCGAGGACGGCGACCATCTGGATCGCCTCGCGCATCGTCGTCGCCGGGCCGCTGAGGACGTAGATCTCTCCGAGCGTGCCCCTGTCGAGCGCGAGCAGGATGCCACCGGCGATGTCTTCGACGTGGGTCATGCAGACGCCGAGGTCGGGGAGCGGGATCAGCGGCAGTTTGCCGGCCAGGAGCTGGTCGATCAGGTCGGCGACCTGGGAGGTGTCGCCGGGGCCGTAGACGCCGCCGGGCTGGACGATGATGCAGGGAAGGCTGTCCTCGGAGATCATCCGCTTCGCGATCCGGTGGGACTCGACCTTGGTCTCCTCGTAGTAGGAGGTGAAATCGTCGCCGGGGTGTTCGTAGGTCTCGTCGACGACTTTCCCGTGGGTGTCGCCGAATACGCCACAGGTCGATACATGGACGATCCGCGGCGTCTTCGCCGCGAGCGCGGCCTCGAGGACCCGTTCGGTGCCGGTGACGTTCGCCTCGAACATCGCCGGGTGCTGGGAGGCCGGGATTCCGACCTCGTACATCGCCGCCGCGTGGATCGCGCCGTCGCAGCCCTCGAGCCCGGCGCGGATCGCCTCGCCGTCGGTGAGGTCGCCGGCGACGATCTCGCACCCCATCGCCGTCAGCCTCTCGCCCTTCCGCGGGTTCCGGACCAGGCACACGACCTCGTCACCGCGATCGCGGAGCTGCCTCACCACCTCGCCGCCGATGAAGCCGGTGCCTCCGGTAACGAAGACCTTCACGAGCAATCCTCGCGCTTCGCTGGCTCCGCGCTCACGGCGGAAGCCTATCCTGGGCTGGTGGAAGACAGTCAGAACGGAGCCGGCCTCAGCAACCCGCGGGCGCGGCAGCGGGCGCTCGCGATCGGGATCGTCGACGGCGAGGATGGTGGCGGCGACCGCCTCGCGGAGCTGAAGGAGCTTCTGCGGACGGCCGGCGTCGCGACCGCGGGAGAGATGGTCCAGCGCCGCGCCCAGCCGGATCCCGACCGCTATTTCGGCAAAGGCAAGATGGCCGAGCTGAAGGCGGCGCTGGCGGAGTCGGGTGCCAACGTCGTCGCCTGCGACGACGAGCTCGCGCCGCGCCAGGAGCGGAGCCTCGAGGCGACCCTCGACGTTCCGGTGATCGATCGGACCGCGGTGATCCTCGACATCTTCGCCGACCATGCCCACTCGGCCGAGGGGAAGCTTCAGGTCGAGCTCGCCCAGCTCGAGTACAACATGGCCAGGATGAGGGGGCTCTGGACCCACCTCGACCGCCTCGACGGCGGGATCGGCACCCGCGCCCCGACCCGTGGCCCCGGCGAGACCCAGATCGAGACCGACCGCCGGCTCGCCCGCACCCGGATCGCCGTCCTCAAACGGCGCCTCGCCCAGCTCGAGCGCAACCGCGGCGTGATGCGAGCCCGGCGCGAGCGCTCTTCGCTGCCGCGCGTCGCCCTCGCCGGCTACACCAACGCGGGCAAGTCGACGCTGCTCAACGCGGTGACCGGCGCTGCGGTCGGCATCGGCGACAGGCTGTTCCACACCCTCGACCCGACCACCCGCAGCTTCGAGCTCTCCGGCCGGACCTACCTCCTGACCGACACCGTCGGGTTCATCGAGAAGCTCCCGCACCAGCTCGTCGAGGCCTTCAAGGCGACGCTCGAGGAGACGGTCCTCGCCGACCTGATCCTGCACGTGGTCGACGCGGCGGCGCCGGAGGAGCGCCGCGCGGCCGACATGCGGGCGGTCGACGAGGTGCTCGAGGAGATCGGGGCCGGGGGCAAGCCGCGGCTGCTGGTCCTCAACAAGGCCGACCTGCTGAGCGCGGCCGACCGCGACGAGGCGCTGATGGAGCACCCCGACGCCGTCCTCGTCTCAGCCCTCGACGGGGAGGGCCTCGACCTGCTGCGCAAGACGATCGAGCGCGCGTTCGAGGACACTCTCGCCGAGGTCGAGCTTCTGATTCCCTACGACGAGGGCTCCCGGCTCCACGAGCTGCACGAGCTCGCCGGCGACCTCGAAAGGACCGAGCGCGACGACGGGGTGCTCGTCCACGCGAAGGTCCCGGTCGCCGAGCTCCACCGGTTCGACGATCTCGTCGTCCTCTAGCCGGTTAGATTCCCAGCCGTGAGTGCGAAGCGAGCAAGCGTCCATATCTGTTTCTTCGCGAAGCGAGAACGGTTGTGATGCAGGTGAGGGTGAAGCTGCTGAACGACGAGGCGCGGCTGCCGCTGCGCGCCCACGACGGCGACGCCGGCCTCGATCTCCACGCCTCCGAGGCGGCCCACCTCGGACCGGGCGAGCGATGGAGCGTCGGCACCGGCATCGCGATCGAGATTCCCGACGGCAACGCCGGCCTCGTCCTGCCGCGGTCGGGGCTGGCCCGCAAGCATGGGATAGCCCTCGTCAACGCTCCCGGGCTGATCGACGCCGGCTACCGCGGCGAAGTGCGCGTCCTGCTGCTCAACACCGACCCCGCCGAGACCTTCCGGATCGAGGTCGGGGACCGGATCGCGCAGCTGGTGATCGCGCCGATCGCGGCCGCGGACGTCGTCGAGGCGGAGGCTCTTGGCGAGACCGCCCGCGGCGACGGCGGCTTCGGCTCCAGCGGCCGCTAGCCGCGGCGGACCCGGAAGCTGAACAGCGCCGGGCTCGGGTCGGAATTGCCGGCCGCGTCGGTGGCGGTCACCCGGAAGACGTGGTGCCCGACGCCGACCCTGTAGGCGCGGGGGGAGGAGCAGCGCGCCGGACGGTGATGGTCGAGCCGGCAGACGAACGTCGAGCGCTCGCTGGCGGTGAACCTGAAGACCACCCGGCGCCGGCCCTTGGTCAGGGAGAGCACCTTGCGGGGTCCGCGATCGATCCGCGTCCGCGGCGGCGTTCGATCGCGAGGCGGGCGTGGGGGAGGGGGCGGTTTGACCGTCGGTTCGATCGGAGGTTCGGGAGCCGGCGGCGTATCGGGGGGACGGAAGCTGTTGGGGGCGCGTTCGTGGATCGCCTCGCATTCGATCGGGGCGGCGTCGGGGCCGTTTTCGGGGAAGTCGATCTGCGCCGTGTCGAACCCTTCGCCGCACTCGATGACCGGGTCCGGATCGGGATTCGGCGTCCCCGAGTTGGCGAGGATTGAGTCGTCCCCGGCGCCGGCGA
>DASXBC010000150.1:0-2134 GCA_036406355.1 Solirubrobacterales bacterium
ACCAAACATCCGGTCAAGGACCTCGACTCGGGCAAGATCGACATCACCTCGCAGAACCACGGGTTCGCGGTCGAGGGCCCAGGCGGCGAGGCGCGAATCGACGGCGACCGGCCGGTTCGGTGGGAGACCGACTTCGGCGTCGCCGAGCTGTCGCAGATCAACCTCTACGACCGCACGGTCGAGGGGCTCGTGCTGCGGGACGTCCCGGGATCGACGGTCCAGTATCACCCGGAGGCCGGGCCGGGCCCGCACGACGCCCGTCACCTCTTCGACCGCTTCCTGGAGATGGCAGGTGCCTAGGCGCGACGACCTCCAGAAGATCCTCCTGATCGGCTCGGGGCCGATCGTGATCGGGCAGGCGGCCGAGTTCGACTACTCGGGCGTCCAGGCCTGCAAGGTCCTGCTCGAGGAGGGCTACGAGGTGGTCCTCGTCAACTCGAACCCGGCGACGATCATGACCGACCCCGAGTTCGCGACGGCAACCTACGTCGAGCCGCTGCAGCCGGGACCGGTGGCGAAGATCATCGAGAAGGAGCGCCCCGACGCCCTGCTCCCGACGCTCGGCGGCCAGACCGCGTTGAACCTGGCGATGGCGCTCCACGAGGACGGGACATTGGAGCGGTTCGGGGTCGAGCTGATCGGCGCCGACGAGACCGCAATCCGCCGCGCCGAGGACCGCGAGGAGTTCCGCCGCACGATGACCGAGGCCGGGCTGCGGATCCCGTGGTCGATGACCGTCGGCAGCCTCGGCGAGGTCGAGGCGGCGATGGCCGCGGGGAGGATCACCCTGCCCGCGATCGTCCGTCCCGCCTTCACCCTCGGGGGCCAGGGCGGCGGGGTGGGTGAAACCGAAACCGAGCTGCGCCAGGTAGTCAGCGAGGGCCTCGCCGCGAGCCCGATCAACCAGGTGCTGGTCGAGGAGTCGGTGCTCGGCTGGGGGGAGTTCGAGCTCGAGGTGATGCGCGACCGCAACGACAACGTCGTGATCATCTGCTCGATCGAGAACGTCGACCCGATGGGCGTCCACACCGGCGACTCGGTCACGGTCGCCCCGGCCCAGACCCTCACCGACCGCCTCTACCAGGAGCTCCGCGACCAGGCGATCCGGGTGATTCGCGCCGTCGGCGTCGAGACCGGCGGCTCCAACATCCAGTTCGGGGTCGATCCGGAGAGCGGCGAGATCGTCGTGATCGAGATGAACCCCCGCGTCTCGCGCTCCTCGGCGCTGGCGTCGAAGGCGACCGGGTTCCCGATCGCGAAGATGGCGGCGAAGCTCGCGGTCGGCTACGCGCTCGAGGAGATCCCGAACGACATCACCCGGGCGACACCGGCCTCTTTCGAGCCGACGATCGACTACGTCGTCACCAAGGTCCCGCGCTTTGCCTTCGAGAAGTTCCCGGCGGCCGAGGGACGCCTCTCGACCCACATGCAGAGCGTCGGCGAGGCGATGGCGATCGGCCGTACCTTCGGCGAGTCCTTCGCGAAGGCGATGCGCTCGCGCGAGCTCGACTCGCCGGCGGAGCCGCCCGACGGCGAGGAGGAGCTGCTGGCGGCGATCGCGATCCCCTCGGCCGAACGCTTCGACCTGATCCTCGAGGCCTTCCGCCGCGGCCTCTCGATCGAGGCCGTCCACGAGCGCTGCCTGGTCGACCGCTGGTTCCTGCGCGAGCTCGAGGTCCTTGCCACCGAGGGCGACGGGACCGAGGGCCTCGAGCGCACATACAAGGCGGTCGACACCTGCGCCGCCGAGTTCGAGGCCGCGACCCCCTACTACTACTCCGGTCACGAGCGCCCGCGGCCGGGGGGTGCGGCGACCTCCGAGATCCGCCGCGGCGACCGCGACTCGGTCGTCATCCTCGGCGCCGGGCCGAACCGCATCGGCCAGGGAATCGAGTTCGACTACTGCTGTGTCCACGCCGCGATGACCGCGCGCGAGTCGGGCCGGGACGCGGTGATGATCAATTGCAACCCGGAGACGGTCTCGACCGATTACGACACCTCCGACCGCCTCTACTTCGAGCCGCTGACCGCCGAGGACGTGCTCGCGGTCTGCGAGCAGGAGCGCCCGGAGGGCGTGATCGTCCAGTTCGGCGGCCAGACGCCGCTGAAGCTCGCCCGCGCGCTCGAGGAGGCC
>DASXBC010000151.1:0-1969 GCA_036406355.1 Solirubrobacterales bacterium
GTCCCGAAGCCCTGCTTGCGGGCCTCGCGGATGACCTCCCAGGGGATGCTCTCCTCTTCGTCGTGCTTCCGCGCCGCCGGTCGGATCACGTCGCGGGCGAAGGCCCGGCAGCGATCCTTGAACTCCAGCTGCTCATCGTTCAGTTCGAAATTCATCGCTCTCCTACTCGTCGGCGCGGGATGTTGATTGACTGGTCAGTCAACGTCCTGAAAGGTTAGCTGACCGACCAGCCAGTTTCGGTCTCGCCGTCCCGTCGTCGTTGCTCTAGGTTGCGCTTCGTGGCCCGCAGGAACCAGCCGATCAACGCCGACGTGCCGCCGCCCGGCGCGGGGTCGGCGTCCTCGCCGGAACCGCCCCGCCGTCGCCGTCGGGTGCCGGGGGCGCTCAAATGGCTCACGGCCCTGGTCCTGATCGCGGTCGTCTTCATCGTCGCCGCGATCGTCGGCGGCTCGAACGAAGGCAGCTCGATCCCCGGTGCGGCTCCCGGTGGCGAGCAGACGACTCCGACCGCCACTGCGGAAGCGACGACGCCCGAACCCGCCGAAACCGAGTCGCCCGAAGAGCTCGGCTATCCCGAATTCGCGACCAACAACACGACCAGGGTCGGCGGCGCCGACCCGGCCTCGAGCGCGGCCGGCGTGGCCCTCGCCGTCTTTCCCTCGCAGACGCCGGAACAGCGTCCCGAGGCTGTCGTCCTCGTCGACGAAGACGACTGGCAGAGCGCAATCGCGGCCTCGGTGCTGATGGCCGAGCCGGTCAGAGCGCCGCTCCTTGTCTCCAAGCCTGGAGAAGTGCCGGATGCGACCGAAGAAGCAATCGGGGCCCTGGACCCAACCAAGGCGTTCGTGATCGGCGAAGCGGATTCGCCCGGCGGGCTGCGGACGACCCGGATCCACGGCGCCGGGCCCGCGGCCGCAGCGACGATCGCGAAGGTCCGCGACAAGCTGCTGGGCGGGCCCCCGAAACAGGTGGTCGTCGCCCCGGCCTCCAAGCCCGCCTTCGCGATGCCGGCCGCCGCCTGGGCGGCGCGCTCGGGCGACCCCGTCCTCTACGCGGATGCCGAATCGCTGCCGAAGGCCACCGCCGCGGCGCTGAGGCGGCACCCGGAAGTGCCGGTCTACGTCCTCGGTCCCTCGTCGGCGATCTCCTCCAGCGTCGTCCGCCGGATCGCCGCGATCGACCCGCGGGTGCGACGGGTCTCGGGCGAGGATCCGGTCAGCAACGCGATCGCACTCGCGCGCTACTCGGACGGCGGCTTCGGCTGGAACGTGAACGACCCGGGCCACGGCTTCGTCGTCGCCCGCTCGGATTCGCCGCTCGACGCGGTCGCGGCGGCGCCGCTCTCGGCCTCCGGCACCTGGGGCCCGCTGCTGCTCACCGACAGCGCCGATACGCTTCCGGCGGCGCTGCGGGAATACCTGCTCGACGTCAAGCCGGGCTACACGACGGACCCCACCCGTGCCTTCTACAACCATGTATGGGTGATCGGAGACCAGGACGCGATCGACGTGACACAACAGTCGGAAATCGACGAGCTGGCCGAATTGGCGAAGATCGGAGGAGAACGTTGAGCGAGGCCGAGAACCCGAACCTGCTGGCGCCCGACCGCGAGGTCACGCCCGAGGACATCCGCGCCCTGGCCGGGGCGTCGACACCGCATTTCGCACTCCAGGTCCGCAACCGGATCCGGAGGCTGATCGAGCCGCTGCCCGCCGACGACCCGGCGAGGATCGAAGGCGAGCGTAAGATCGCCCAGCTCGAGGACCTCGCCGAGCACAGCGGCGACCCCCGCGGGACGATGGGGATCGGCGGGCATTGAAGAACCTGGCCCCCGGCGTCTGGCGGCTCAAGCAGGTTCCCGCCCCGAGCGTCAACGTCTACCTCGCCGAGGACGTCCTGATCGATGCCGGCACCCGCTGGGACCGCCGGCGCGTCTTCAGCGAGATCGAGGGCCGCGAGCTCTCGATGC
>DASXBC010000152.1:0-15941 GCA_036406355.1 Solirubrobacterales bacterium
GGCCCGATGCATCCCGGATCCGATGGAACCGGGGGCGTTGAGGCATGGCCTCGCAGAAGGACGTCAAGAACCGCATCGCGTCGGTCAAGAACATCAACAAGATCACGCGGGCGATGGAGATGGTCGCGGCGGCGCGCCTGCGTCGCGCCGAACAGCGGATCGAGGCGCTGCGCCCGTACGCCGAGGGGATGCGGAGGCTGACGCGGCGCGCGGCGGAGAACGCCGGTGGCGTCCCCCGCGTGCCGGTTCTCGAAGAGCACGATTCCGAAAAACGGGTCGGCGTGCTGCTGATCACCGGCGATCGCGGCCTCGCCGGCGCCTTCAACACGAACATCATCCGCGACGGCATGCGGCTCGGAGGCGAGCTGCGCGAGCGCGGCGTCGAGCCCGCCTTCTCGGCCGTCGGCCGCAAGGGCGTCTCCGCGCTGACATTCCGCAAGCAGGAGCTGAGCGCGAGCTACATCGGGTTCACCGACCGGCCGGCTTTCGCCAATGCCCGCCAGATCGGCGAGGAGCTGACCGCTCGCTACGTCGACGGCGAGGTCGACCGGGTCGAGCTGATCTACAACCGCTACGTCTCGCCGCTGACCCAGCACGTCTGGCGCCAGACCCTGCTGCCGATGCAGGAGGCCGAGGTGATCGGCGAGGGCG
The DNA here is from genome assembly GCA_036406355.1 of Solirubrobacterales bacterium. GTDB lineage: Bacteria > Actinomycetota > Thermoleophilia > Solirubrobacterales > 70-9 > VRUE01. The sequence continues at coordinate 652 of DASXBC010000152.1, forward strand.
CCGCCGAGGAGGAGGCCGACGCCGAGCCGAGTGAGGCCGAGCGCGCCCACGAAGCGGCGCTCTGGGAGTACGAGCCCGAGGCCGAGATCCTGCTCGCGAGGCTGATCCCGGAGTACGTGAACATCTCGGTCTACCGGGCGCTGCTCGAGTCGGCGGCGTCGGAGCTCGGGGCGCGGATGACGGCGATGCGAAACGCGGCGGAGAACGCCGAATCGATGATCGACGACCTCACGCTTGAAATGAACAGGGTCAGGCAGTCCGAGATCACCCAGGAGATCCTCGAGGTGGTCGGCGGGGCCGAGGCGCTCGGATGAGCGCGCTATTGAGCGCGGAGCGAGCAAGCGTCCATATCTGACCTCCGCGACGCGAGCGAAGCGCGAAAATTGATGAAAGGACAACGGGACCAGAAAATGGCTGAAAGCAACGGCAACGGAGCGAACGTAGGGCGTGTCGAGCAGGTGACGGGCGTCGTCGTCGACGCCTACTTCCCGGAGCAGCTGCCGGAGATCTACTCGGCGCTGCGAATCGAGATGGGAGGGGACGGCGACGGCGAAAAAACCGATCTCGTCTGCGAGGTGCAGCAGCACCTCGGCGACGACCGCGTCCGCGCCGTCGCGATGGACGCGACCGACGGCCTCCAGCGCGGCGACCGCGTCCTCGACACCGGCGGCCCGATCACGGTCCCGGTCGGCGACGTGACCCTCGGCCGGATCTTCAACCTGCTCGGCGAGCCGATCGACGAGGGCGCCGAGGTCGAGGGCGGCGAGCGCTGGCCGATCCACCGCCCGGCTCCCTCGGCGTCCGACCTGGCCCCGACCCAGGAGATCCTCGAGACCGGGATCAAGGTGATCGACCTGCTCGCCCCCTACGCCAAGGGCGGCAAGGTCGGCCTCTTCGGCGGAGCCGGCGTCGGCAAGACGGTCCTGATCCAGGAGCTGATCCGCTCGATCGCCGAGGAGCACGAAGGCCTGTCCGCGTTCGTCGGCGTCGGCGAGCGCTCGCGCGAGGGCAACGACCTCTGGCTGGAGATGAAAGAGTCGGGTGTGATCGAGAAGACGATGCTCGTCTTCGGCCAGATGAACGAGCCTCCCGGCGCCCGCCTCCGGGTCGCCCTCTCGGGGCTGACGATGGCCGAGTACTACCGCGAGCAGGGCGGCCAGGACGTGCTGCTCTTCATCGACAACATCTTCCGCTTCGTCCAGGCGGGGTCCGAGGTGTCGGCCCTGCTCGGCCGGATGCCGTCGGCCGTCGGCTACCAGCCGACACTGGAGACCGAGATGGGCGGCCTGCAGGAGCGGATCACCTCGACCGAGCGCGGCTCGGTCACCTCGATCCAGGCGGTCTACGTCCCCGCCGACGACTACACCGACCCGGCGCCGGCCTCGGTGTTCGCCCACCTCAACGCGACGACCGCGCTCTCGCGGGCGATCTCCGAGAAAGGCATCTACCCGGCGGTCGACCCGCTCGACTCGAGCTCGACGATCCTCAAGCCGGACATCCTCGGCGAGGAGCACTACCGCACCGCGACCGAGGTCCAGGAGGTGCTGCAGCGCTACAAGGAGCTGCAGGACATCATCGCGATCCTCGGCATCGACGAGCTCTCCGACGAGGACAAGCAGACGGTTTCGAGGGCGCGCAAGATCGAGCGCTTCCTCAGCCAGCCGTTCTTCGTCGCCGAGCAGTTCACCGGCCGCAGCGGCGAGTACGTGCCGATCGCCGAGACGGTCCGCGGCTTCCGCGAGATCCTCGACGGCGAGCACGACGACCTCCCCGAGGGCGCGTTCTACATGCAGGGCTCGATCGACCAGGTGACCGAGAACGCCGGCAAGGCGAAATCCGAGGCCTAGGCGTTGGCGGGCGAATCCAAATTCGAGGTCGAGGTCCTCACCCCCGAGGGCGAGGTCTTCAACGGCGAGGTGCGCCAGGTCTCGACCCGGACCGCCGGCGGCGAGATCGGGATCCTCGCCAACCACGCGCCGCTGCTGGCCGAGCTGAGGCCGGCCGAGCTGCGCCTCCACCTGAGCGACTCCGAGACGGTCCGCTACGCCCAGGCCCACGGCTGGCTGCAGGTGTTCGGCAACCACGCCCGGCTGCTGATCGAGGAGGTGATCGCGCCCGACGACCTCGACGCCGCCTCGCTCAAAGAGCAGCTCTCCGACGCCGATCGCCGGCTGGCGGAGTCGGACGAGGGTAGCGGCGCCTGGTCCCGGGCCCGCAAAGACCGGGATCGAACCGAAGCGTTTCTCTCGATTGCCGAGGGATGAGGCGTCGCAGGGAGGTCCACTCCAGTTCGGCGGAATTGAGGTCGCTCGGCCTGCGGCCTTCACTCCCTGAGGTCGAGCGCGACCTTCGGTCGCGCAGGAGACAGATTGCATGTCGCCGCTTCGCGAAATTCCGGCGGGCTGGATTGGACGTCCCTGCCGGGCCCCAGCGCCGTCGGCCCTCGATCAGGAGATTCTGCCGATGACCGAGGAGTTGGTGGCGCTCGCCGAGCGGCTGATTTCGTACGACACATCTGAGGCGGACGCGGTGCTGGAAGCCGCGGGATTCGTCAAGGGATGGCTCGAGGCGCGCGGGATCGAGGCGACCCACGAGGAGGTGCGGGGCCTGCCGGTGCTGAAGGCCGAGGTCGGCGCCGAGGAGGGGCCGACCGTGATCCTCCATGGGCATCTCGACGTCGTCCCCGGCCGTCCCGGCCAGTTCGACCCGAGGATCGAGGGCGACCGGCTCTACGGCCGCGGCAGCTACGACATGAAGGGGGCCCTCGCGGCGATGCTGGTGACGACGGCGGCGATGAGCGACCAGGACCGGGTCCGGGTCCGGCTCGGGATCGTCGGCGACGAGGAGTCCGAGGAGGAGGCCGAACGCGGCAGCGACCGGCTCGTCGACGGCGGCTTCATCGGCGACTTCGCGATAACCGGCGAGCCGACCGACCTCCAGATCGGCGTCGAGGCCAAGGGGGTCCTGGCGCTGCGCCTGGAGGTCGCCGGTGTCGCGGCGCACGGGGCGACCCCCTGGCTGGGTGACAACGCGGCGCTGCGGGCGGTGGAGGTTTTCCGCAGCATCGAGTCGCTACCTTTTGCCCGACAGAGCTCAGAGCTGTTTGACCGCCCCTCGATCAACCTCGGCCGGATCCTGGGCGGCGACGCCCTGAACAAGGTGCCCGACCGATGCGCGATCGACGTCGATATCCGCTACCTGCCCGACCAGGACCCCGCGATGATCCTCGATCAGGTCAGGGGGCTTCGCGATGGCGAGGTGACGCAGCTGTTCACCCGGCCGCCGGCGGTCGTCGACCGCGACCTGCCGTACGTGCGGGCGCTCCGCGACGCCGCCTCGGCACACCACGAGGGGGGACGGTCGATGAGCGTCGGCCGGGACGGGGCATCGGACGCGGTCTCGTTCCTGCGGGTTGGGGTCCCGGCGGTCGAGTTCGGCCCGGTCGGCGACGGCCACCACGGGCCCGGGGAGTGGGTCTCGATTTCCTCGCTGCTCACCTACCGGCAGACGCTCGAGTCGTTCCTGCGGGCGCTGCCCGAGCGCCTGGCCGATGATTGAGGAACCCTTCAAGAAGCCGCCGCCCTCGGGCGACTTCCAGCCGCCGCCGAAGCCGAGGCGCTACTGGTGGCGGTTCCTGCTCGCCTCGGTGGTGATCGTCCTCGCCTGTGGCACGGCGACCGCCGTCAGTGTGCTGCTCTACTTCAACAGCATCGCCAACGCGCTGTCGCACAACAACGTTCTCCAGAACAAAGTCCAGAAGTTCCTCGCCAAGACCAATGGCGGCGAACCGGAGAACATCCTGATCATCGGCTCCGACAAGCGGGCCAGCGAACCCGAAGACCCGGGTCGCTCGGACACGACGATCCTGCTGCGGCTCGATCCCGACAAGAACGTGATCTCGCTGATGTCGATCCCGCGCGATCTCAAGACCGAAATCCCGGGGGTCGGGACGAACAAGTTCAACGCGGCCTACGCCTACGGCGGCCCGAAGCTGACCCTGCAGGTCGTCAAGGAAATGACCGGCCTGCCGATCAACCACGTCGTCAACGTCGACTACCTCGGGTTCGTCAGGGCGGTCGACGCGATCGGCTGCGTCTACATAGACGTCGACCGCCGCTACTACCACTCGAACGCCGGCCTGCCGGTCTCCGAACAGTATTCGGAAATCAACATCAAGCCCGGCTACCAGCTCCTCTGCGGGAAAAAGGCGCTCCAGTACGTGCGCTACCGCCACACCGACACCGACCTTGTCCGCGCGGGGCGCCAGCAGGACTTCCTCAGCGATGCCCGCGAGCGGGTCCCGGTCGCCGACCTCGTCCTCGACAAGCACCAGCTGATCGACATCTTCACCGAATACACGACGTCGGACATCAGCGACGCCGAGACGATGCTGCAGGTCCTGAAACTGTTCATCGCCTCGCGCAACGCGACGATCAACGAGGTCAACTTCCCTGCCGAACTCGGCCCGAGTTACGTCTACTCCTCGCCCGAAATGATCGAAGAAGCGGTCGAACAGTTCCTCGGCAGCGAAGCCAGCGGCGGCCCCCGCGGCTCGCTCGACAGCGAACCGGGCGGCGGCTCCGGCGGCGGCGGTAAGAAGAGCGGGGCCAAGAAGAGGAAGAACAGCCACCCGAAACCGAAGCTGAAGGCGCAGCCGCCCGGCGAAGACGGGCTGGTGCCGGCCAGGGAAGCCGGCGAACTCGAGGCCAAGGCGGTGACGCGAAAGGTCAGCAGCGGGTTCCCCGTTTACTTTCCGACGAGGCTGCCCCCGGGCGCCGCCTACGAGGAAACCGACCCCTATCTCAAGATCGTCGATCCGCGCGTCTACCACCTCAAGGATCAGGACGGCAACCGCCACGGCGCCTACCGGATGGTGGCGACGCTCGAACTGCCGGACGGGGTGCACTATTTCGGGCTGCAGGGGATCCAGGGCTGGAGCGACCCGCCGATCCTCAGCGACCCCAGCCTGACCGAAACGATCCACGGCCGTGAATACGACATCTTCCTCGATGGCGATCGGATAAAGATGATCGCCTGGCACCGTGGCGACAACACCTACTGGGTGTCGAACAGCCTGCTGCGGGTGTTGACCAACGAGCAGATGGTCGGAATCGCCCGGTCGGCCGAGGTCAAGATTCCCAACCAGAAGCGAAAGAAGCCGATGAAAGCGAACGGATGAGCACCGAGAGGAATGCGATAGGCGTCATCGGGGTCGGCTGGGTGGGCCTCGTGACCGCCGCCTGCTTCGCCGAGCTCGGCCACGAGGTGATCGCGCGCGACATCGTCCCCGAGAAGGTCGAGTCGCTCTCGCGCGGCGCCCAATTACCGATCCACGAGCCCGGCCTCGACGAGCTCGTCCGCAAGAACGCCGACCGGCTCGCGTTCACCACGGAGATGAGCGAGGTCCTGGATCGGGCGCGGCTGCTGTTCGTCTGCGTCGACACGCCGCCCACCCACTCGGGCGACGCCGACCTCAGCCGGGTGCGGTCGGTCGTCGAGGAGCTCGAGGACGATGGCGAGCACGTCCTGGTGATGAAGAGCACGGTCCCGGCCGGTACCGGCAACGCGATCCGCCGCGACCTGCCCGGGCTCGCCTACATCTCCTGTCCCGAGTTCCTCAAGGAGGGCAGCGCGGTCGCCGACTTCCTCAACCCCGACCGGGTCGTGATCGGCGCCGACGCCGGCGACGAGGAGGCGGGGGAGATGGTCGCCGGACTCTACGAGCCGCTCGGCGGCGAGCTGGTCCGCACGGACGTCACCAGCGCCGAGATGATCAAGCTCGCCTCGAACGCCTTCCTCGCGACCAAGATCTCGTTCATCAACGAGATCGCCAACGTCTGCGAGGAGGTCGGCGCCGACGTCGGCGAGGTCTCGCGCGGGATGGGCCTCGACGAGCGGATCGGCCCGCGATTCCTCAACGCCGGAATCGGCTGGGGCGGCAGCTGCTTCGGCAAGGACACGATCGCGCTGAAGAAGCTGGCCGGGAACAGCGGCTACCACTTCCAGCTCCTGAGCGCGGTCATCGAGGTCAACGAGCTCCAGAAGCGGCGGGTCGTCGGCAAGCTCAAGAACCACCTCGGTTCGCTGGCCGGCAGGCGGATCGCGCTGCTCGGCCTCGCCTTCAAGCCCGACACCGACGACATGCGCGACGCGTCGAGCCTGGTGCTCGCGGCGCGACTCGAGGGAGAGGGCGCGGAGGCGGTCGCCTACGACCCGATCGCCGCCGGGCGGGCCCGGGTTCTGCTGCCCTCGGTCGCGCTGGCGCCCTCCGCGCTCGACGCCCTCGATGGAGCCGACGCCGCCGTGCTTGTCACCGAGTGGCCGGAGTTCGCCGAGCTCGACTGGCGCGAGGCGGCGGGGCGGATGGCCCGGCCGCTGCTGGTCGATGGCCGCAACTTCCTCGACCCCGACGCGCTGCGCGCCGCCGGCTTCGAGTACGAGGGGATCGGCAGGGCCCACGCCGACGCGCCCACCCCCTCGAGGGCCGACTGAGTCCGGTGCAGGCGATCGTCCTCGTCGGCGGGGAGGGAACGCGGCTCCGGCCGCTGACCGAGACCGTTCCCAAGCCCGCCCTGCCCCTCGTCGACCGGCCGCTGCTGGCGTACGCCGTCGAGTGGCTCGCCGGCCACGGTGTCACCGAGGTCGTCCTCGCCTGCGGATTCCTCCCCGACGTCCTGCGCGAGGCGCTGTCCGGCGAGGAGGAGCGCGCCGGCGTGCGGATTCGCTATGCGGCCGAGCCGGAGCCGCTCGGCACCGCCGGGGCGATCCGGTTCGCCGCCGACCAGCTCGGCGATGCCCTCGACGACCGCTTCCTCGCCCTCAACGGCGACGTCCTCACCGACCTCGACCTCACCGCCCTGCTCGCCGCCCACGGCGCGCTCGGCGCCCGAGCGACGATCGGCCTGCGGGCGGTCGGGGACTCGGCGACCTACGGCCTGGTCAGCATCGGGCCCGGCGGCGATGTGACCGAGTTTGCGGAAAAGACCGGCGAGCACGTCCCGGGGGCGATCAACGCGGGCGCCTACGTCCTCGAGCGCTCCGTCCTCGAGGAGATCCCCCCGGGGGAGAACCTCTCGATCGAGCTCGACGTCTTCCCGCGGCTGATCGGCAGGGGCCTCTTCGCGCGGGAGCTCGACGGGTACTGGATGGACATCGGGACCCCGGAGCGCTACCTGCAGGCGACCTGGGACGTCCTCGAGGGCGCCGTTCGCACCGGAGTCGTCCCGACCTCTCCCGGCATCCTCGTCTCCGACTCGGCCGAGGTGGCCGACGACGCGCGGGTCGGGCCGCGCGCCGTCGTCTCGGCGGGCTGCACGGTCGGAGCCGGCGCCGAGATCCGCGAATCGGTCCTGCTCGAGGGTTGCGCGGTCGGCGACAGGGCCCACGTCAGCGGCTCGATCCTCGCGCCGGGAGCCGAGGTCGCGGCGGAGATGTCCGTCGACGGCGCGGTCGCCGGAAGGCGCGAGAAGGTCCAGAGCTGAGGACGATGAGGGAGGACGTGCTCGCGATACCGGAGCACCTGCGCGACGCGCTCTGGCGAGTCGAGTCGGCGCGGATCGCCCCCGGCGAGTCCCAGGGGCTGCTGGTCTGCGGGATGGGCGGCTCCGCGATCGGCGGAGACCTGGCCGCCGCCGCCCTCGGCGATCGGCTCAGCGGGCCCCTGTCGACGGTCCGTGAGTACGCGCTGCCGAGCTGGGCGGATGGCAGCTGGACCGTTCTCTGCTCGAGTTACTCCGGTGACACCGAGGAGACCATCGGCTGCTTCGAGAGCGCGGGCGCTGTCGGCGCACGCAGGATCGTGGCCAGCACGGGCGGCCGCCTGGTCGAGCTGGCGCGGCCGGCGGGCGTCCCGGTCATCGGGTTGCCCGGCCTGCTGCCGGCGCCGCGGGTCGGCGTCGCCTACATGCTCGTCTGCGCCGCCGAGGTCGCCGCGCTGGCGGGCGTCGCGCCGCGGATCGCCGACGAGATCGAGGCCGCCGCGTCCTTCCTCGACTCCAGCGCCGATGACCTCAGCTCGCGGTCTGCGGAGATCGCCTCGGCGCTGGCCGGGACGCTGCCGATCGTCTACGGGGCGGACCTGACCGCCCCCGTCGCCCGGCGCTGGAAGACGCAGATCAACGAGAACGCGAAGCTGCCGTCGTACTTCGTCGCGCTGCCCGAGGCCGACCACAACGACATCTGCGGCTGGGCGGGAGTGCCGGCGACAGGCTCGAGGGCGGCGGCGGTGATGATCGAGGACGCGGGGCAGCATCCGCGGGTGCGGCGCCGGTTCGAGCTGACGGCGGCGGCGATCGAGGCCGCCGGCGCGGTGGCGATCCGGGTCGAGGCCGCCGGCGAGACCCGCTCCGAACGGCTGCTCTGGGCGCTGATGCTCGGAGACCTGGTCAGCCTCGAGCTGGCCGCGGCCCGCGGCGTCGACCCGTTGCCGATCGAGGCGATCGACAGCCTCAAGAGCGCTCTTGGCGAGGCCTGAGCGCTCTCCGTATTCTTCGCAGCACCACTGACGAAAGGAACCGATGGCAACCGCCACGTCCAACTACAAAGTCGCCGACATCGAGCTCGCTGATTTCGGGCGCAAGGAGATCGGCCTCGCCGAGGTGGAGATGCCCGGCCTGATGCAGACCCGCGAGGAGTTCGCGGCGCAGCAGCCCCTGAAGGGGGCGCGGATCACCGGCTCGCTCCACATGACGGTGCAGACGGCGGTGCTGATCGAGACCCTGACTGCGCTGGGTGCCGAGGTCCGTTGGGCGAGCTGCAACATCTTCTCGACGCAGGACCACGCCGCCGCCGCGATCGCCGCCGCCGGCATCCCCGTCTTCGCCTGGAAAGGCGAGACCCTGGAGGAGTACTGGTGGTGCACCGAGCAGGCACTGTCCTGGTCCGACGGCGAGGGCCCGAACATGATCCTCGACGACGGCGGCGACGCCACCCTGCTGGTCCATAAGGGGGTTGAGTTCGAGCGGGCCGGCGCGGTGCCCGACCCGGCCTCGGCCGACTCGGAGGAGTTCCGCGTCGTGCTCGAGACCCTGCAGCGCTCGCTCGAGTCCGACCCGCAGCGCTGGACCGGGATCGCCGCCGGGATCAAGGGCGTCACCGAGGAGACGACCACCGGCGTGCACCGGCTCTACCAGCTGGCCGAGACCGGGGATCTGCTGTTCCCGGCGATCAACGTCAACGACTCGGTCACCAAGTCGAAGTTCGACAACCTCTACGGCTGCCGTCACTCGCTGATCGACGGGATCAACCGGGCCACCGACGTGATGATCGGTGGCAAGGTGGCGGTGGTCTGCGGCTACGGCGACGTCGGCAAGGGCTGCGCCGAGAGCCTTCGCGGCCAGGGTGCGCGCGTGATCGTCACCGAGATCGACCCGATCTGCGCCCTGCAGGCCTCGATGGAGGGATACGAGGTGCGGACGATCGAGGACGTCGTCGAGACGGCTGACATCTTCATCACCGCCACCGGCAACAGGGACATCATCACCGCCGACCACATGGCGCGAATGAAGCACAACGCGATAGTCGGCAACATCGGCCACTTCGACAACGAGATCGACGTCGCCGGGCTCGAGTCCTCACCGGCCGAGAGGGTGAACATCAAGCCGCAGGTCGACGAGTGGCGGTTCCCCGACGGCCACTCGATCATCCTTCTCTCCGAGGGGCGCCTGCTCAACCTCGGCAACGCGACCGGACACCCGAGCTTCGTGATGTCGAACTCGTTCACCAACCAGGTGATCGCGCAGATCGAGCTCTACGGCCAGCCCGACGGATTCTCGGCCAAGGAGGTCACCGTGCTGCCGAAGCACCTCGACGAGAAGGTCGCCCGACTGCATCTCGCGGCGCTCGGCGTCGACCTCACCGAGCTCTCCGAGGAGCAGGCCGCCTACCTCGGCGTCCCGGTCGAGGGGCCGTACAAGGCCGATCACTACCGCTACTAGGAACATTCCGCCGCCTCCTCTGCTCCCCCGAATGTCTGAAGAGTCATATGGACAGGCATCCGCTCCCGCGTCCGGGGGCGGCGGGTCAGCCATGAGGGCGATGGTCCGCGCTGTCGTGGTGACGGCTCGGCGTGGTGAACCCATCCCATAGGTTTCAGCGATGCGAGCCATGATTCTCGCGGCGGGCCTCGGCACCCGGCTGCGGCCGATCACCCGCGCGATGCCGAAGCCGATGGTGCCGGTCCTCAACCGGCCGGTCATGGAGCACATCGTCCGGCTGCTGGCCGGCAACGGGTTCACCGAGGCGGTCGCCAACCTGCACTGGTTCCCGGAGACGATCGAGGGCCGCTTCGGCGACGGATCCGAGTTCGGCCTCGAGCTCGCCTACAGCCGCGAGGAGCAGCTGCTCGGGACCTCGGGCGGGGTTCGCAACGCCGCCGGCTTCCTCGGCGACTCGTTTCTCGTCATCTCCGGCGACGCCCTCACCGACATCGACCTGCGGGCGATGGCCGAGTTTCACGCTTCCCACGACGGCATCGCGACGCTGGCGACCAAGCGGGTCGCCGACACGAGCCAGTTCGGGGTCGCGATCAGCGGTGATGACGGCCGCATCCAGGGCTTCCAGGAGAAGCCCCCGGCGGCCGAGGCGCTCTCGGATCTCGCCAACTGCGGGATCTACATGTTCCGCTCGGCGATCTTCGACTTCTTCCCCGAGCCGGGCATGAGCAGGGCTGCCTCCGAGCACGACCCGCCGGGGTTCGCCGACTGGGCGATGGACGTGTTCCCGGCGCTGCTCGAGGCGGACGTCCCGTTCTACTCGCACGAGATCGACCGCTACTGGAACGACATCGGCAACCTCGACGAGCTGCGACAGGGAAACATCGATGCGCTGCTCGGCGAGGTCGCGGTGGAGCCGGGCGCGGAGCGGGTCGGCGACGGGGTCTGGTCCGCCACCCCGCTCGAGGGCGCCGAGGTGGCCGGGCCGGCGCTGGTCGGCTCCGGGGTCGAGATCGGCGAGGGCGCCCAGCTCGAGGGGCCGGCGGTGGTCGGCGACGGCTGCGCGATCGGCGCCGGCGCCGTCGTCCGCGACTCGATCCTGATCGAGGGCGCCGAGGTCCCCGATCGCGGGATGCTGGTCGGCGGCATCGCGGCCCGGATCGCCGCCGCCTGACGCAGATCCGAGCGATTGCGCGCGCCACGCGCGCGTCATCGTGGGCGAGCCTGATCGGGTGAGCCTGATCGACGCCGTCGCCGGGGCCCTCGTGCCCAGCCTCTGCGCAGCCTGTGGGCGCCCCTCCGCCGCCGGCGAGATCCTCTGCCCGCGCTGCGCCCGGCGGCTGCGGGCGGCGGGTCCGCTGCGCGGCGCCGGGCCGGCCGGGATCGACGGCGCCTGGTCGGCGGCCCCCTACGAGGGGGTTGCTCGCGACCTCGTCGCTTCGCTCAAGTTCCGCGGCCTGCTGCCGGTCGCGGGCCTGATGGCGGAGAGGATCCTCGCGCTGGCTCCCCGGTACCTGATCAGCGGCGAGATCGTCCCGGTGCCGACCGCGCGCGGGCGCGTCATACGGCGCGGCTTCGACCCCGCGGCCGAGATCGCAGCCGCTCTCGCCGCCCGCGGCGGGCCGACGTTGCGGCCGTGCCTGTCCCGCCGCGGCAGCGGGCGCCAGGTGGGAAGGCGCCGCGGCGAGCGCCTCGGCCGGCCGCCGCGGCTCGAGGCGGCCTCGGCGGTGCCGCGCAGCGCCGTCCTCGTCGACGACGTCCTCACCACCGGCTCGACTCTCTCCGCGGCCGCCCGCGCCCTGCGCGAGGCCGGCGCGCACCGAGTCGTCGCCGTGACCTTCGCCCGGCGGCTCTGATCTGGTGCCCGCTAGCGGGTGATCGGGGACATGTCGGCGTAGCGATCGCCGGCGGCGGGCCCGATCCCGCTCAGCCGCGCGAGCTGGTCGGCGCTCAGCTCGAGCGAATCGGCGGCCGCGTTCTCCTCGAGGCGCTCAACCCGCTTCGTCCCGGGGATCGGGGCGATGTCGTCACCCTGCGCGAGGAGCCAGGCCAGCGCCACCTGGGCGGGGGTCGCGCCGAGCTCGGCGGCAACCGCCTCGACCTGGTCGAGGATCCGCAGGTTGGTCTCGAAGTTGCCCTCGGCGAAGCGGGGATTGGATGCACGGAAGTCGCCCTCGGCCTCGAGCGCGGCGCGGTCGCGGAACCGCCCGGCGAGGAAGCCGCGCCCGAGCGGCGAGTAGGCGACGAAGCCGATCCCGAGCTCGCGGACCAGCGGCAGGATCTCCGCCTCGGGGTCGCGGGTCCAGAGCGAGTACTCCGACTGCAGCGCGGTTATCGGATGGGTCGCGTGGGCGCGGCGGATGGTGTCGGGCGCGGCCTCGGATAGTCCGATGTGGCGGACCTTTCCCTCCTCGACCAATTCCGCCAGCGCGCCGACCGTCTCCTCGATCGGGGTGCCGGGGTCGATGCGATGTTGGTAGTAGAGGTCGACGTGGTCGCTGCCGAGCCGCTGCAGCGAGCCCTCGATCGCCGTCCGCAGGTTCTCCGGCGAACCGTCGATCCGGCGTTCGCCACCGTGGCGATGGGAGAGGATCCCGAACTTGGATGCGACGACGAACTCGTCGCGGCGCCCGGCGATCGCCCGCCCGACGAGTTCCTCGTTCGCATAGGGGCCGTACATCTCGGCGGTGTCGATGAAGTCGATCCCGAGCTCGCGGGCCCGGTCGATGGTGCGGACCGACTCCTCGTCGTCGCTGCCGGCGCCCGCGTAGAAGGCGGACATGCCCATGCAGCCGAGGCCTATTCGGCTCACCTCGAGATCGCCGAGTGAGATTCGCTCCATTTACCCCAGGGTATCCAGCGGCTAGCATCGGTAAACCGACCGAAGGAGCTGGGATGCGAATCGAGATACGCGGTCGCAACCTCGAGGTCGATGATGAGCTGCGCGCCCACGTGGTCAAGCGCTTCAGTCGTGTCGGCAAGCAGGTCTCCGAACTCGCGACCCTCGAAGTCGAGCTGTCCGAGGAGCGCAACCCATCGATCTCCGACAACCAGGTTGCCGAGGCGACCCTGCGGCTGAAGGGCGTCACCCTGCACGCGCACGAGGCCTCCCCCGAGATGGCCCACACCGTCCACGAACTGGCCGAGGACATCCGCCGCCAGGTCAAGAGGCACCGCGAGAAGCGCCGCAAGCGCAGCAAGACCCGGCGGCTAGTGAACCGGGCGCGGGGCCGAGCGGCCGAGTCGTAGAATCCCGGCGATGATCCGGTCGCTCGCGATCCTCGGGGTCGCGCTCCTCGGCGTGGCCCTGCTCGCGGCCTCCGCGCTCGCCGAGAAGGTGACCGAGGTCCCGACCTCCGTCACCTTCTCCAATCCCGAATCGGGCGTCTACACGGGGACCGTGAACTCGAAGCGGGCCGCGTGCAGGGATGTCCGGCGGGTCACGATTCTCGACGACCGCAACCGGAATGGGCGCAGCGACGGTGCCGATCGGACCCTGGCGAAGACCTTCTCCGGCAACACCGGCGTCTACACGGCCAGGGGAGACCAGGCTCGCAGGGGAGACCAGCTCCTGATCATCGTCGGCGACAAGATCCTCGGCCGGGCCGCCTTCTGCCGCAGCTTCATCAGGATCGTCGCGCCGCAGTCCAGGTAGGCAAGACAGCTACCCTTCAGACGATGGCCAACGCTCGGGACATGGTCACGCGCGCGCTGCGCGTCGGCGAGGGACGCAAATTCAAGACCTACGAGAGGCGCGCGCAGGAGATCAGCGAGATCGAGCCCGAGATGGAGCTGCTCGGGGACGATGAGCTGCGCGCGGAGGCCGATGAGCTGCGTGAGCGAGCGCGCAATGGAGAGTCGCTCGACGACCTCCTGCCCGAGGCCTTCGCGCTGACCCGCGAGGCGAGCCGGCGGGCGATCGGCCAGCGTCACTTCGACGTCCAGCTGATCGGCGGGATGGCGCTGCACGACGGCGCGATTGCTGAGATGAAGACCGGCGAGGGGAAGACGCTCACCGCGACCCTCGCCGTCTTCCTCAACACCCTCGCCGGCGACAGCGTCCACGTCGTCACCGTCAACGACTACCTGGCCCGGCGCGACGCCGAATGGATGTCGCCGATCTACGATGCGCTCGGGGTGACCGTCGCGGCGATCCAGGACTCCGACGACCACGCCGCGCGGCAGGTCAAATACGCCTGCGACGTCACCTACGGGACCAACTCGGAGTTCGGCTTCGACTACCTGCGCGACAACATGGCCGCGAACCTCGAGAACTGCGTCCAGCGCGACCACAAGTTCGCGATCGTCGACGAGGTCGACAACATCCTGATCGACGAGGCGCGGACGCCGCTGATCATCTCCGGCCAGCCGGAACAGGCGGCCCAGACCTACTACCAGTTCGCCCGCCTCGCCCGCCAGATGGAGGGCGTCCCGGCGAAGGACCGCCTGCGCTCTCTGGGCGAGTCGAAGGACACCTCCGAGGCCGACTACGACTACGAATACGACGAGAAGCACAAGACGGTCTCGCCGACTGAGCGCGGGGTGAAGCGGGCCGAGGATTTCATCGGCGTCGACAACCTCTACCTTTCCGAGCACGGCAGCCTCGTCAACCACCTCGTCCAGGCGTTGAAGGCAGAGTCGCTCTACGGACGCGACAAGGACTACGCGGTCGTCGACGGCGAGGTGATGATCATCGACGAGTTCACCGGCCGCATCCTCGAGGGGAGGCGCTGGTCGGAGGGCCTGCACCAGGCGGTCGAGGCGAAGGAGAACGTCGCGATCGGCGAGGAGAACCAGACCCTGGCGACGATCACCCTCCAGAACTACTTCCGCCTCTACGACAAGCTCTCCGGGATGACCGGCACCGCGCTCACCGAGGCGACAGAGTTCATGAAAATCTACGAGGTCCCGGTGGTCGAGATCCCGACCAACCGGCCGATGGTCCGGGCCGACCACAACGACCAGATCTTCAAAACCAAGGACGGCAAGTGGAAGGCGGTCCTCGAGGAGATCACCGGCCGCCACGAGGACGGGCAGCCGATCCTGGTCGGGACGGTATCGGTCGAGGTCTCGGAGATGATCTCCGGCGAACTGAAACGGCGCGGCATCGAGCACGCGGTGCTGAACGCCAAGCCCGAGCACGCCCAGCGAGAGGGCGAGCGGATCGCCCAGGCGGGCCGCAAGGGAGCGGTGATGATCGCGACCAACATGGCCGGCCGCGGCGTAGACATCAAGCTCGGCGGCGATCCCGAGCACCTCGCGATCAAAGAGCTCAAAAAGCAGAGCCTGAGCCCCGGCGACGACGGTTACGAGGAGGCGCTCGCGTCGAAGACCGAGGAGCTCGAGCCGCAGTGCAAG
>DASXBC010000153.1:0-11547 GCA_036406355.1 Solirubrobacterales bacterium
ACCTCGAGCTTGGGAAGCTCGCGCTCTACCAACTGAGCTACGTCCGCGCCTGCGCGATTCTAGAGCCAGTTGAGACTCCTGCATCTGCTCATCGAAATGCGTTCCAAGGACCGCGATGAGGGATCGGCGATGTAGCATCGGGACAGGGACAGAGCCGGATGGGTGGGGTAATGCGACACAGGGGAATCGTCGCCGGAGCGGCCCTTGTCGCGGCCTCCCTGACGATCGGAGCGCTCCTGACCGAGACCACCTTCGGTGTGGTCAGCCACCTGCCCTCGATTCCCCCTCCCCTCGCTTCTGGCGCTATCGCGCCGATCAAGCTGCCCCGCACCCAGCCCGCTCCGATCAATTTGAGCATCGGCTTCGAATCCCCGCGGGTTGAAGGGTCGACGCCGGAGGTGGAAAGCATCGACCTAGAACTCTCCCGCCACATCACATTCGAGACCGCCGGTCTTCCCAGTTGCTCGTCTAGTCAGCTATATGCGACCGACACTCCCCAGGAATACTGCCCGAAATCTCTCGTCGGCCGCGGCAGCGTCGCCTCGGAAATCCGCAAACCAGACGGGACCACAATCACTCTCACCGGGCACCTGCTTGCCTTCTATTCACTCGACGGGCATCGAAGCCTCATCCTGGCGCGTGTCGAAACCGGCGAACCCCTACCGCTCGTCTACGTGATCCCCTTCACGATCAGAAACGCAGAGGGCAGTTTCGGGACAGACCTCTCTGTATCCACGCAGGCGATGGCGGGGCTTCAGGGAAAATGCGCGACAACGAATCCCTATTGCTTCTATTCCCCCCACAAGCTTGTTGGCATATACGACCGCATCTCGTCATTCGAAATGTCCCTGCACCGGACGTTTCGGGGCGAAGGGGGGCGAGCGAGCTTTGTCAGCGCGGTCTGTCCTGCTCCTCGGGGCTTTAGGCAGGTAAATCTCCCCATAATGGACGTGCGCCTGAATTACCTGTCCGGCCCCCCACCGTTGAGCAGCGTTGTGGTCCGGCGTTGCATCGCATCTCGCTGACTGCGCCAAAGATCGCCGATGAACTGCGGAATCGACAGTTCCTAGCGAAGGTCAAACCTGTAGAGCACGAGAGCTTCGCCTTCGGCTCCGGCGGCGATCACGTGCCCGCGGCCGTCGAGCACGAGATCCTTACCGACAAGATTGGCCGCAGAGGACCCAGACGTCGCCCTCTGCGGTTGCCCGGCAGCGGACCCACGTCTTCCGAAGCCCGTGTCCAGGTGCCCACGGGCGCTGAGTCGGTAGACCACGAGTTGACGGCGCAGAATCCCGAGGCCCTTCACCTTATGAACGCGGCTACCGACAACCAAGATCGTTCCATCTCCTGCCAGTGCGAGGCCCAAGAGCTGGCTCCACTTACCCCCCTGGAGATCCGCCGTGCGGCCGGCTCGGCCGAATGAGCGGTCCGGCCCTCCCGAGGGAAGAAGCCGCGTGACAAACCTTCCCGCGGTGGCGAGAATCCGTCCAGACGAGTCGAGGGCGAGGCTTCCGCTGGAGTCTCCGGGGATCCTGGCATAGCCACCTTCGCCAAAGACCGCCGGAGCCCCACCGGAAGTCAGCCGGATGACGGCAGAGCCGAGGCCGGGTTCACCACGGTATTCAGGGTCTTTGCCGAGGAAGATCGGTCCTCCAGCCGGATCCAGAATCAGGCTTTCGGCCCTGTCAGAGATCGGCTCTTCGATGACCACCGTGCCCCCGTTCCCAAAGCTTTCATCGAGTGCGCCGGTGGGAGCCAAGCGGGCAACGAACCCACCCCCTTCGGTCTCGTAGGCGAATCGCCGGTCGGTAATTCCGGATACTAGAATCCGACCACTTTGGTCGATCGCCACCGCGGTTGCGAAGACGAAAGGTCTCTCGCTCGCTCCCAGTGGAGTCGGAGGCGGCAATCCGAATGTCGTTTCCACTACGCCGGTACCGGCCCCAAAGGTCGGGTCGGGAGTGCCGTCGGGCAGATATCTGCGTATTTCCACTTCGGCCTGGGCATTGTTGGTAGCCGTCACGATGCGCCCCGCAGGGTCCACGGCCAGCCCGGAAAGACCCTGATACGACGGCGGCTTCGCCACTTCCACGTCGAGAACTCCATCGTCGGCAAAGCTGGGATCACGCTTGCCGTCAGGTAAGTAACGCAGGACCTTGTGGCTCACGGCGACAAGAATCCGCCCGCCCGGAGTGCGGACAAGATGGATGCTGCCCCAATAGGCGGGGCCTGCGCCTCGAAACGCCACCACCTTCCCGTTGTCGCCGAACGTCCGATCGAGCTGGCCGGGATTCGCCGATGCCGGGGAGGCGCAGCCAAGAGACGCCGCCACGATCCCAGAGAGACAAAGCAGAGATCGAACTGCCTTCTTGAAGTTCCGGCCCCGCATGGTCCAGCCTTCCTAAGAAACGCTCAGACCTTTGTAGTTTCCCTTACCGCCTCAGATCTCTCGCCCAACTCCGCCCCCGGCCGGCTGTGACCGAGCTGCTCGGCGACCCAGACCGGGTCCCAGCGGACCGCCCCGATCTAACCTTCAGGGGTGAGCGCCCGCGCCCTGATCGCCTTCCTCGCCGTCCTCGCCGTGATCGGCCTGCTCGGATTCGGTCTGCTGAGCAAGGGCAAGGCCAACCTCGCCGTCGGCGACCCGGTCCCCGACAAGACCCTGCCCTACCTCGAGGGCGGCGGGGACGGCTCGATTGCCGACTACCGGGGACGCTGGGTGCTGGTCAACCTCTGGGCCTCGTGGTGCGACCCCTGCCGGGCCGAGGCTCCCGAGCTCGAGGGCTTCGCGAAGAGCCATCCGAGGATGACCGTGCTCGGGATCAACGTCCAGGACAACAGCGACGACGCCCTCGCCTTCGTCCGCGACCACCACCTGACCTACCCGCAGCTGCGGTCCGTCGGCGACGAACGGACCGAAGCATTCGGGTCGACGGGCGTCCCGGAGAATTTCCTCGTCGACCCGAGCGGCCACCTGGCGCTGATCTGGCGTGGAGTGGTCGATCGCGAATTCCTCGACGAACAGGTCGCGCCGCTGGTCGAGGAACGCCAGTGAGGCGCCTGGCGCTCGCAATCGCGGCGGCACTGCTGGCGCTCTCCGCCTCGGCCCTCGCGGCTACACCGCAGACGAGCCTCACCGACATCGAAGGCGAAGTGATGTGCCCGATTTGCGGAACCCTGCTCGAACTCGCCGAATCCCCTCAGTCCGAGCGAGAGCGGGCCTTCATCTCCGGCCTGATCGCCGAAGGGCGGACCAAGGCCGAAATCAAGGACGAACTGGTCGCACAGTACGGCCCACGAGTCCTGGCGCTGCCGCGGGGAAGCGGTTTCGACCTCTCCGCCTACCTGGTGCCGGCGATCGCCTTCCTGCTCGCGGCCGCCGCCGTCGCGATCGGCATCTGGCGCTGGCGCCGCCGGCCGCAGCCTCCCGACGGCGACGATGGCCCGGCGCCGAGGGCGCCGTCCGGCGAGGAGGCGGAGCGACTCGAGGCAGACCTCGCGCGCTACGACCTCTAGGCGGTCGGCTCGACCAGGGCGTCGACGACACGCCGCAGCGCACGCGGCACCTCCGACCTGGGGCAGGCGGCCAGGACCCTGTCTGCTCTGGCCGCCGCCGCCCGCAGGGAGCTCCGGTCATCGAGCGCGGGCCCGTCGAGGACGACGACGTCATAGGCGGCCCGAAGTTTCTCGATCGCGTGACCGAAGCTGTCGGAGGCCAGAAGAACCGGGCCGAGCGTCGTCGGGTTGCCGGCGACGACGCAGACCAAGGGCGCCGCGGCGAGCGTCGAGCCCGGCCCGGTGAGGATCGCCGCCTGGAGGATTTCCGCGGCCTCGGCCTGATGCGCCAGGTACTCGCCGAAACCGGGCGCCGGGTCGAGCCCGAGCATCGCCGCGAGGCGGGGGCGGGCGAGGTCGCACTCGATGAGCGCCGCCTTGCGGCTCGCGGCGGCCGCGGCAGCGGCCATCCCGACCGCCACCCCCGAGCGCTCGCGGTGCCGGGTGACGAGAACGACGCCGGGGCCGATCTCCGACCACAGGTTCAACAGCGCGTCGAGGGCCTGGCGATCGAGCGTCCCGGCCCGGCCGTCATCGACCTGATCGATCGGGATCCGGGCCACGACCGGCGGCCGGCCTCGCCCGAGCATCACATTCGCTCGGGGGCGGAGATCCCGAGCAGGCCGAGCGAGCCGGCGATCGTCCTCATCGTCAGCAGGCACAGCGCCAACCGCGCCCGTTCCACTCCCTCCCCCTCGGCGCCGACGACCTGGCAATCGCGATAGAAGGCGTGGAAGTCGGCGGCGACGGCGGTCGAGTAGGTGCAGATCCGGTGCGGGGCACGACGCGTCGCGGCCTCGCGAATCTCGTCGGGGAATTCAAGCAGCCGCTTGATCAAAGCCTTCTCCGCCGGCTCGAGCGGGACCTCGGGGACGGCATCGGCCGAGGCGTCCGGCGCGGCCGCGCCCTCGTCCTCCGCCTTGCGGAGGATGCTCGCGATCCGCGCGTGGGCGTACTGGACGTAGTAGACGGGGTTGTCGCTCGACTCGCGGCGGGCCAGCTCGACGTCGAGGTCGACAGTCGTGTCGTGGCTGCGCCAGAGCATGAACCAGCGGGTCGCATCGACGCCGATCTCGTCGACCAGCTCGTCGAGGGTGACGAACTCGCCGCTGCGCTTCGACATCTGGGCCCGCTCGCCGCCTTCGACGAGGTGGACGAGCCTCATCATCAGCGGCTCGAGGACATCGGGGTCGGCGCCGAGCGCCGCGACCACGGCCTTCAGGCGCGGCGCGTAGCCGTGATGGTCGGCGCCGAGAACGTCGATCAGGAGGTCGAAGCCGCGCTCGAGCTTGTCCCAGTGGTAGGCGACGTCGGCGGCGAGGTAGGTGGGCTCGCCGTCGGCCCGGATCAGGACCCTGTCCTTGTCGTCGCCGAAGTCGGTGCTCCTCATCCAGAGGGCGTCATTGCTCCGGTAGCTGTGGCCCTGCGCCTCGAGCTGGGCGAGGGCCGCCTCGACCTCACCGCTTGCATAGAGGTCCCGCTCGGAGAACCAGGTGTCGAAGCTGACGCCGAAGCGCTCGAGCGTCTCCTTCACTTCCTCGAGTGTGAGCTCGACCGCGCGCCGCCCCAGCACCTCGGGGTCGCCGGGGTCGATGCCCTCCTCGGTGAGGCGCGCGGCGAGCCTCTCGACGTGGGGGCCGGCATAGCCGTCCTCCGGGGGCTCGGTCCCCTCGATTTGGGCCGCCAGCGACGCGGCGAAACGTGCGACCTGGCCGCCGCCGTCGTTGACGTAGTACTCGCGCTCGACCCCGTGGCCGACCGCCTCGAGGAGGCGGACGAGGGAGTCGCCGTAGGCCGCATGGCGGCCGCCGCCGACGTGAAGCGGACCGGTCGGGTTGGCGGAGACGAACTCGACGAGGATCCGCTTCGGATCGGCGACCGGGACCGGGCCGAGCGCCTCGCCGGCCTCGCCGAGGCGCTCCACCGCGCGCCGGTACCAGGCGTCGGAGAGAAAGAGGTTGACGAACCCGGGCCCCGCCACCTCGACCCGGTCGACGCTGCCGCTGACCGCCAGTTCGCGCTCGAGCTCGTCGCGGAGGCGGGCGGCGACGTCGCGTGGCGCTTCGCCGAGGGGAGCGGCGAGAAGCATCGCCGCGTTCGAGCTGTAGTCGCCCAACTCGGGCTTGGGCGGACGGTCGAGCGAGGGCTCCGGCCCGGGCGGATCGCCGTCGCGGAGGGCCCGCGCGGCGGTGCTCACCGCCGAGCGCAGCTCGGCTATCGAATCGGTCACGGTCACTCTCATCATCGTATGAGCCACGCTGGCGCGGGGTACCCTGCCTCCCTTGCGGGTCGCCGTGATCGCGGACATACATGCCAACCTGGCCGCCCTCGAGGCCTGCCTCGACTCGATCGAGGAGGCCGGGGTCGACGAGGTCTGGTGCCTGGGAGACGTGGTCGGCTACGGGCCGGATCCCGACGCCTGCGCCGATCTGGTCCGCGAGCGCTGCTCGCTCTGCCTCGCCGGAAACCACGACCTCGCCGTCCTCGGCGAGCTCGACGTCGAGTCTTTCTCGGAGAGCGCGGCGGCGGCGGTGACCTGGACCCGGCGGGTGATCAGCGAGGCGACGCTGGAATTCCTGCGCGGCCTCGCCCCCGCTGGGCAGCGCGAAGGAATCGAGCTCTGCCACGCCTCCCCGCGCGACCCGATCTGGGAGTACGTGCTGACCCGCGAGCAGGCTGACGCATGCCTCGATGCCCAGTCGGAGCGGATCTGCCTGATCGGCCATTCGCACGTCGCCCTCTTCTTCACCCGGCTTGACGGCGCCCGCGGCAACGTCCGCAGCGCCCAGGCGGCCGACGGGTCCCTGATCGACGTCAGCGGGGGCAGGTGGCTGGTCAATCCCGGCAGCGTCGGACAGCCCCGCGACAGCGATCCGCGGGCCGCGTGGCTGACGCTTGACACCGAGGCCGCGACGGTGCTCTACCGGCGCGTCGCCTACGACATCGAGAAAACAGCGGCTGCGATCGCCTCCGCCGACCTCCCCCAACCCCTGGCCGACCGCCTCTTCATCGGTCACTGAACCCCGCAGATGCAGGCAAATTTGTTCCCGGACCCTTTCTCTAGACTCGCCCCATGAGCGCCGAGCGAGCAAGCCTCAATCTCCGGCCCTTCGCGAAGCGAGCGAAGCGCGAATCCGTGTGATGGCGCGTCTCGCAAGGACAGCGATCGTCGCCGCCCTCGGCGCCCTCGCCGTTGGGGCGCTGTCGGCCTGCGGCGGCGAAGACGCCAAATTGCTCCCCGGCCACACGGCCCGGGAGATCACGGCGAACCTGGAATCGGTCCAGCAGCTCTCCGACGAAGGGGACTGCCTCGGCGCGGAAAGCGCGGCGGGGCAGGTGAGCGAACAGATCGAAGCGCTCGGCGGCGTCGACCGGAAGCTGAAGGAGGCCCTCACCGACGGAGCCGAACGGCTCAGCGAAGTGGTCGCGGAATGCGAAGAGGCGGAAGAACCCGAGTCCGTCGCGCCGGCGGAAATATCGCCCAAAGAACCGCATGAAGAAGCCGAAAGAGCCGAAAAGGAAGAAGAAAAGGCCGAAAAAGAGCGCGAAAAAGAAGAACGAGCCGAAGAAAAAGAACCGCCGCCGGCGGCGACGCCTCCGGCGGGCGAACCGGGCCCGGCCGAAGGGCCTCCGGGGCAGGAAAAAACTCCGCCCGGCCAGGAAAAGAAGGAAGAACCCCCATCCGGCGGGGTCGAATCGGCGAGCCCCGCCGAAGGAGAACAGGGCAACTGATGGAGGCGGGGCTTCTCTCAGGAAGGTATGAGATCGACGGCCGGCTGGGATCGGGCGGGATGTCGACCGTCCACCGGGCGACCGACCGCATCCTCGAGCGCACAGTCGCGGTCAAGATCCTCGCCGAGCACCTCTCCGACGACGAGCGGTTCGTGGCGCGGTTCCGGCGCGAGGCTCTCGCCGTCGCCAAACTGATCCACCCGAACATCGTCCAGGTCTACGACACCGGGATCGACCAGGGGCGCCACTACATCGTCATGGAGTACGTCGAGGGGCGGTCCGGAGCGCAGATGCTCCAGCGACAGGGGTCGCTGGAGCCGCGATTCGCGGCGGAGATCGGGATCCAGGCGTGCGCCGGGCTGGACTACGCGCACCGGCGCGGGATCATCCACCGCGACGTCAAGCCGGGCAACCTGATGATCGTCGGCGGTCCGATCGCCAGCGGCGAAATGACGGTAAAACTGACCGACTTCGGAATCGCGCGGGCGATAGAACAGACGCGGATCACCCAGGTCGGGTCGGTCGTAGGCACGGCCGCCTACCTCTCTCCGGAGCAGGTGCGCGGCGAGGAGGCGACCCCGGCGACCGACGTCTACGCCCTCGGCGTCGTCCTCTACCAGTTCCTGACGGGCCGGCTTCCCTATGAGGGGTCGACCCTCGCCGAGCTCGCCGTGCGCCAGCAGAACGAGCGGCCGCTGCCGCCCAGCACCTACAACGACGAGGTGCCGGAGCCTCTCGGCGGCGCCGTCCTGCGGGCGCTCGAGGGCGACACCCACCGGCGCTACGCGAGCGCCGACGAGTTCGCCGGCGGCCTCCGGCTCGGCCTCGAAGGGGAGGACGTGACGCTGCCGCCGGAGGAGGGGACCTCGGCGACCCGAGTTCTCGAGGAGGAGGCCGCCACCCGCCGCCTCGAGGAAACCGGGAGGACCGAGTTCAGGCCGGTGCCGCCACCGCGCCCGCGTCGAGAGCCGGCGCCGGTTCCGCCGCCGCCCGCACCGGCGGCGGCAGCTCCCTCCCGTCCGGGCGCGTTCTCGCGCTTCGCCCGGTTCGTCCTCGCGATGGTCGCCCTGGTCCTGATCGCCGCCGCGGTCGCGACGGCGGTGATCCTGGCGACCGACCGCGCCAGCGGCGTCCACGCGACCGAAGTCGCCGGCGACAGCGTCGACAAGGTCGTCGAAGAGTTCAAGGAACTCGTCCACAAGAACACCGAATAGGTCGGAGGCGGCGGGCGGGCCCTGCCCGAGTCACCGATCAGATGCTCCGCGGAGCGAGTGGTGAAATGGCGACTCGCCCGCGAGGATGCGGGAGGTGTGGTCGGCGAAGGTGCCGGACTCGATCGCCCGGCGGGCGCCGGCCATCAGGTGGCGCATGAAGGTGAGGTTGTGGAGACAGAGGAGGCGGACGGCTGTCAGCTCCTCCGCCCGCGAGAGGTAGGACAGGTAGTCGCGGTCATGGCGCGTGCAGGCGTCGCAGGGGCAGCCGTCGACGAGCGGCTCGCGGCTGCCCTCCCAGCCCGATCGGCGGAGGTCGAGACGGAAGCGGCTCTCGGGGTCGGGGACCAGCGCGGTGCCGTGGCGGGCGAGGCGAGTCGGGATGGCGCAGTCGAAGACGTCGAGGCCGAGAGCGATGCCGGCGAGGAGGTCGTCGACGTCTCCGATCCCAAGCAGGTGCTTCGGGGCCTCGACCGGAAGCAGCGGCGCGGTGAGGGCGAGGACGCCGTGCATCTCCTCCTTGTCGCGGCCGAGGGTGCCTCCGATCGCGATCCCATCGACGGCCGACCCTGAGATCGCCCCCGCCGACTCTCGTCGCAGGTCCTCGTGGACCCCGCCCTGGACGATCCCGAATACGGCCTGACGCTCGGGGCCGTTCTGCTCGTGCCAGGCGAGGCAGCGGCCGAGCCAGCGATGGGTGCGCTCCATCGAGCGCGCCGTGTAGTCGCGGCCGGCGTGGTAGGGCGTGCACTCGTCGAAGGCGAGCGCGATGTCGGAGCCGAGCTTCGCCTGCACCTCCATCGAGACCTCGGGCGAGATGAAGAGCTCGGACCCGTCCCGGTAGGAGCGGAACCGGGCTCCGTCCTCGTCGATCCCCACCACCGCGCCGTGCTCGCCGCCCCCCGGTCTGCCGCTCCCCTTGACCTCGTCGGCGACGCCGCCGTGGGCGAGGGAGAAGACCTGGAACCCGCCCGAGTCGGTGATCAGCGCCCGGTCCCAGCCCATGAAGCGGTGCAGCCCGCCGGCGGCGGCGATCCGATCGGGGCCCGGCGCGACGAACAGGTGGTAGGTGTTGCCGAGGATCAGGTCGAAGCCGAGACCGGCGACCTCGCGAGAGTCGAGTGAGCGAACGGTCCCCTTGGTCGCCAGCGGGATGAAGGCCGGGGTCTCGACCGGCCCGTGGGCGGTCTCGATGACCCCGGCCCGGGCGGCGGCGTCGCGGGCGCCGATCTCGAAGCGGAGCCGGCCCGGGTCAGACCGCATCGATCAGAGATCGCCCGGTCATCGCCTCGGGCTGCGGGACGCCCAGCAGCTCGAGGGCGGTCGGGGCGACGTCGGCGAGGATCCCGCCCGATCGCAGCTCGATGCCCTGCTCGGTGACGATCAGCGGCACCGGGTTGAGCGAGTGGGCCGTGTTCGGCGACCCGTCCGGCTCGAGCATGTTGTCGGCGTTGCCGTGATCGGCGGTGACGATGCAGGCGCCGCCGCCCTCGCCGACGGCGGCGAGAACGTCGCCGAGGCAGCCGTCAACCGCCTCGACGGCGGCGACGGCGGCCGGGATCACTCCCGTATGGCCGACCATGTCCGGGTTGGCGAAGTTGATGATCCCGAACCTGTACTCGCCGCCGCGCCAGCGCTCGACGAAGGCGTCCGCCGCCGCCCGGGCGCTCATCTCGGGCCGGTGGTCGTAGGTCGGGACGTCGCGGGGGGACTCGACCAGGCTGCGCTCTTCCCCGCCCCACTCCTCCTCGCGGCCGCCGTTGAAGAAGTAGGTGACGTGGGCGTACTTCTCGGTCTCGGCGACGTGTAGCTGGCGCATCCCGGCCTCGGCGACGACCTCCCCCAGGGTCGTCTCCGGCCGCGCCTCGGCGAAGGCGACCGGGTACGGCCACCCCTTGCGGTACTCGGTCATCGTCGTCAGGTCGAGGACGGGCCCGCCGCTGCGCGAGAACTCGTCGAAGCCGGGATCGGCCAGCGCCCGGGTCAGCTGCCGGGCCCGGTCGGGGCGGAAGTTGAGGAAGATCGCGTCGTCGCCGGACGCCGCGCCGTCGTAGTCGCCGACGACGGTCGGCTTCACGAACTCATCGGTCTCGCCGCGGTCATAGGCGTCGCTGACCGCCTTCCCCGCGCTGTCCGCCCGCAGGCCCTGCCCGTGGACGATCGCGTCGTAGGCCAGCTTGGTGCGCTCCCAGCGCGTGTCACGGTCCATCGCGTAGTAGCGACCGCAGACCGTCGCGACCCGGCCCGCCCGGTAGAGCCAGCGCTCGAGCTCGGCGATGTACTCGGCGCCTCCGTGAGGCAGCGTGTCGCGACCGTCGGTGAAGGCGTGAAAGACGATGTCGGGAACGCCCTCCTGGGTGGCGAGCTCGATCGCGGCCTCGATGTGCTCCCAGCCCGAGTGGACGCCGCCATCGGAGACGAGGCCGAGGAGGTGGAGCCTGCCGCGTGGGCCGCGGCGGGCGCGGTCGCAGGCGGCGAGCAGGGCCTCGTTGTCGAAGAAGCTGCCGTCGGCGATGGCGTCGTCGATCCGGGCGAGGTCCTGCTTGACGACGGCGCCGGCACCGAGGTTGAGGTGGCCGACCTCGGAGTTACCCATCTGCCCGTCGGGGAGGCCCACGTCCCGCCCCTGGGCGGAGAGCCGAGTGTGGGGGAACTCGGACCAGAGCCGGTCGAAGACCGGAGTCTCCGCGAGCGAGATCGCGTTGCCGGGCCCGGGCTCGGCGAGGCCCCAGCCGTCGAGGATGACCAACGCGACAGAGGGGACGGTCGGCGCCCTCAAGCTAGCCCGCCGCCTCGACGATCGCCGCGAAATCTGCCGGGTCGAGGCTGGCGCCGCCGACCAGCGCCCCGTCGATGTCCGGCTGCGCCATCAGCTCGGCCGCGTTGTCGGGCTTGACCGAGCCGCCATAGAGGATCCGGACGCGGCCGGCCTCCGCCCCGGCCTCCCGCAGCAGGTCGCGGATGAAGGCGATCGTCTCCTGGGCCTGGGCGGGGGTCGCGGTGCGGCCGGTCCCGATCGCCCAGATCGGCTCATAGGCGATCGCGACCT
>DASXBC010000154.1:0-2906 GCA_036406355.1 Solirubrobacterales bacterium
GATCTTGCGCGGCATCAGCTGGGTCGTCGGGTGGCGGACGAAGTAGCGGACGTAGGCGCCGGCGTAGGGGGTCGGGTCGAAGACCTCGTCGGGGGCGACCCCGGCCCAGGGGTCGCCGGTGACGTTGCGGATCGTGTTGCCGCAGCCCTCGCGCGAGGAGAGCCCCGTCTCGGCGATCTCGCGCAGGAGCTTCTCGGCGTCGCGCAGCGGCACATGGTGGATCTGGATGTTCTGACGGGTAGTGATGTGGCCTTTGTTGAGCGGCGCGTAGCGCTCGACGACGTCGCCGAAGACCTCCATCTGCTCCGGGGTGACGCCGCCGAACGGCAGCTTCACCCGGATCATCTGGACGTCGGGCTGGCGCTGGCCGTAGACGCCCTGTTTGAGGCGGAAGCCGATGAACTGGTCTTCGGCGAGATCGCCGGCGAGGAACTGCTCAGCTTCATTGTCGAAGTCATCGAACTCGCGCTCGATGATCGGGATGATGTGCCCGGGGACGTTCTCGTACGTCTCAGGGTTCTCGAGGGTCCCGGTGCGCCCCTTGCCGTGCTGCTGCTTGTCCTGGTCGACCACTACCTCCACGGTCCGTGGAAAATAGCAAAACCTGACAGGGATTAGGGTATTTACGGATTACCGGCAGCTTTTCGTGCCTGGAGCACGGCCGCGGCCACTCCCGATTCGGCCACGTAGCCGCCCTCGGGCTCTAGCGGCCGCCCGCCGTCGGCCCAGGCCTCGATCCCGCCGGTCACGACCCTGGCGTCATAGCCCTCACCTGCCAGGGCCGCCGCGGCCATGTCGGAGCGGTTGTCACCGCGGCAGTAGAGGAGGACCGGGCGGTCGCGATCGATCTCCGTGATCCGCTCGCCGATCCGGCCGAGCTCGATGTGCTCGGCGCCGGCGATCCGTCCCGCCTCCCACTCGTGGTCGGTGCGGACGTCGATCAGCCGGGCCCCCCGGTCGAGGAGCCCCTCGACGTCCGCGGGATCGACCATCGCCACCTCGCTCAATCGACGTCCGTTCCCTCGACCAGGAAGGCGATGCGGACGTGGGCGCGGTACTCGTCGAGGTTCTCGCCCCGGATCCCGGTCGAGACGATGTCGACCGCGCGGATGTTCCGCAGCGTGCCCTGGGCCTGAGCAAGCGCCTGCCGGGCAGCGTCGTCGGTGGACGTTTTCGAGCTGCCGACCAGCTCGATGATTTTCACGACAGCCATTTCAGCCCTCCTTCTGAGTCCTGCAGGACGGTTCTCCTGGCGCTGACGCCCTCGACCAGCGCCGCGCGCTGCCAAGGGCCGATCGCCTCCCGCTCATCATTTGCTGCCGGAGCCGTCTCGGCCCGGAACCGCTCGGTCGCCGCCGCGATCGCGGCGGCCTCGTCCGGTCGAGGGACCCTGGTCATCGTCCTAGCCTAGATGAGTGCGAGCCGCCGCCGGCCGCCTGGTCGAGGCCCTTGACCGGGTTGCCGTGGGTGACCGACGCGCAGGCGATCGGCGCGGGGTCGAAGGAGTCGGTCAGGGCATGGCCTTCCGGGGCCGCCGGGTGGCGACCGCACTGGATCACGAAGTCCCGCATTCCGTCGCGGGCGTCGATCGTGTCTTCGCCGCCGTTTCCGTAGAACACGTCCTGGCCGGGCTGGCCGAGCATCGAGTTCGGGCGGGAGTCGCCGATCAGGACGTCGTTGTCGAAAGAGCCCTCCATGTCCTCGTCGGTTCGGTCGAGGCGGACCGGGTGGCAGTCCTTGATCGCGTCGATCCAGGCCTTGTGTTTGGGGAAGGAGATGTAGAGGAGGCCGGGATGGGCCTGGGTCTCGGCGAAGGAGGCGTCGTCGCGCCCCGGCCCGCCGACGAGCGCGCCACCGGCGCAGCCACTGCCCGCCGCGAGCAGGTCGCCGTTGCCTTCGCCGTAGAGGTAGGTCGGGCCCGGCACGTTCCCGATCAGGCCGTCTGATCCGGCGCCGCCGTAGAGCCGGTCGGCCCCATGGCCGGCCTCGATCAGGTCATCCTCGGGCCCGCCGTGGATGGTGTCGTCGCCGAGCCCGCCGCCGATCCTCACGTCCTCGACCGCCGCCAGCGACCCTTCGACCCGGAAGTCGTCGTTGCCCGGCCCGAGGTCGGCCATCAGCCAGCGTGCCGGGCCGTTGGCCGAGCAGCTCACCTGAACCGGGCTGACCCGGGTACAGCCGGGCCCGATCGCGACTCCTTTGCCCGTCGTGACGCCGAAGCTCGAGGAGAGCGGGTCGAAGGCGACGGTGAAGTCGTCGTGGCCGGCGCCGCCGACGATGTCCAGGCCCCCGCCCCCGGCCGGGGTCGAGTCGAGTTCGATGTAGGCGGTCGCCTTCGGCGCCTTTTCGGGTCCGCACGAGATCGTGCGGCCCTTCGCCCCCTTGCACTTGTCGCTTCCCTGTTCCCCGTCCAGCGTGTCGGCACCGCCGCCGCCGATGATGGTGTCGTTGCCGGGGCCGCCGTCGATCACATTGGCGCTCTTGTTGCCGATCAGCGTGTCCTTGAAGGCCGAGCCTTCGATGCTCTCGAAGCGGAAGAGCTTGTCGTGGCCGTCGCCGCGGGCCAGGTGTTCCGGCAGCGACACGTAGTCCCCACCGCCCCGCCCGGCGGCGACGTCCGTGGCGAACGAGGCGATGTCGCCGATCCCGGAGCCGCCGTCCATGCGGTCGTACCCGTAGTCGCCGTGGACGAGGTCGTAGTTGCCGGGGCCGCCGTTGAGCGTGTCGATCCCGAGGCCGCCGGCGACCTCGTCGTAGTTGCCGGGGCCGCCGAGCAGGGTGTCGTCGCCGAGGTCGCCGATCACGCGGTCGTGATCGCCGGCGCCGCCGTCGGCGAGGTCGTTGCCGCGGCCGCCGTGGATCAGGTCGGCGCCGGGCCCGCCGCAGAGCAGGTCGTTGCCGAGACT
>DASXBC010000155.1:0-5117 GCA_036406355.1 Solirubrobacterales bacterium
CCGCGTCCTCGGGCACGGGGAACAGATGGCGCACGGTCGGGGTGTCGATCGGCTCGCGTCCCTCGCTGCGGCTGGCGCTGCGCCACTCGAGGGTGGCGTCCTCGTCGGCCTCTACCTCCTCGAGCCAGTTCGTCGCCGTGATCCGGATCTCGTCGTCCTCCGGGATCGGCTCCATGATGCGCGTGTCCTGGTGGTACCTCATGTCGTCCTCCTCTGAATCCCAGATGTTGTCGGCAGGGCCCTCGGCCTGGTCGGCAGGGCCGTCATCCGGCCCCGGAAAGCTCAGATTGCGACCGGAGCCGGATGACGGCTGGGTCACATCAATGCCCGGCATGTCCTCCGCTTCGCGTCCGGGCATGCCGGGGTGGTCCGGCATATCGGGGAGCTCCTTGGGTCTGGGGCTGGACGCGCTGACGGTGATCTCGGCGTCGCCCTCGGCGAGGCCGAGGGCGATCAGGGAATCGTCGGCGGCGGCGCCGAGGTCGGTGCTGATCTCTCCCAGCGCCGCCTGGCGGAGGATCTCGCGGACCCCCTCCTCGACCCAGGCGGCGAGCTCAGGCGTTCCCGCGGGCGGGCCGCCCGCCATCAGCGAGCGCTCGAGCGCGATCGCCGCCTCGATCCGCTCGTGGCAGACCCCGCGCGCTACCGGGTCATCCTCGATCAGGGCCGCGGCCCGTTTCGGCAGCGAGGCGCCGACCGGGCCGTCGCCGCCGAGCACCGAGCGCATCGCGAGCAGGTGGTCGCTGAGGCCCCTCATCGCCGACTCGCGGCTGCGCCCCATCTCGAAGCGCTCGACCGCCCACGCCAACGCCCCGTCCGGGTCGGGCCTGACCTCGAGCGAGCTGGCGAACTCGGCGAGGCTCTCGGCCTCGCTCCTCGTCAGCAGGTAGCCACCGGGACGGACCGCGCCGGCGCCGGTCGCGACCCGCTTCCAGGCGCCCTCTCCGGTCCGCGCGAACGCGTGGGGGCCGAGCCCGACGCCGCCCTCCTTGAAGAGGCGCATCACCGTGATCAGCTCGTGCAGCTGGCGCATCGCCTCGGCGGCGCTCTCGGCGCCATCGCCCTGCTCGGCGATCGCCAGGAACTGCGGCTCCCAGGCCCGCCTGCCCATCCCCTCGCTGCGCATCGCCTCGACCGGCGCCTCGATCGCGTCGGCGCGAACCGCCTGCATGCCGTGCGGCAGATGGAGCCGGGGCAGCGGCATCTGAAGGCCGACGATCGGCGCGATCAGGAAGTCGGTCTCGTCGACGTCGCAGAGCTCTGCGTCGAGCAGCGCCAGCGCGCCGTCGAGCCGGGCGCGATCGAGGGAGAACTCCGTGCAGCCGTCCCAGAGCGCGGCGAAGAAGGCGACCAGCATCTGAGTGGCGCGCTCGCCGGAGTCGACCGGGACCGCGGCCCCCTGGCCCTCGAGATAGGCCGCGGCGACGTCGGCGACGTCGACCGCGTCGCGGGCCGCCTCGAAGCCCGGAAGGGAACGCAGCTCGCCCTCGCGCCCGAGGACGTACTCGGAGGTCAGCGGCCGGTAGCTGTGGAAGGGCGAGTCGGGGCCGGCCTGCTCATCGACGTCGAAGGGGATCTGATCGCCGCTGGCGACCAGCGTCGCGAAGCGCGTCGCCGCTTCGGCCGCGAGTTGCTTGATCGCCTGGTTGAGGACAGGGTCGCGCACCTCTCAGCCTTCCCCTCCCCGGCGGGCGCTCCTGCGCCTGCACGACCGCTTGCAGATTCGCGGGCGCTAGGCGTGGGCGGCGGCGGGCTCGGTGCTCTCGAGCGCCGCGTCAGCCTCGTCCATCAGCCAGCGGCGGCCATAGCGGCGCATGTCCTCGATCAGCGGCGCCAGCGCCTCGCCCTTCTCGGTCAGCGCGTACTCGACCCGCGGCGGGACCTCGGGGAAGGTCCGACGGACGATGACGCCCTCCTCTTCGAGCGCCCGCAGGCGCAGCGAGAGCGTCCGCGGGCTGATCCCCTCGAGCGAGCGCTCGAGCTCGCAGAAGCGGCTGGTGGCGCCGGCGAGGTCACGGATGATCAGGAGCGTCCACTTGCCGCAGACGATGTCGGCGGTCCGGCAGACGGGGCATTGGGAGTTGCTTTCGGCGCTCATCGCAGGCCGAGGCGGATGTCTGATCGCCTCGCTACAGCGAGTTTAGCGCCAGTGCTTCACTTACTGAAGCTTTGGGCGATATCGAGAGAGGCCGCGTGCGATGAGGAATTCGAGGCCTTTTCGGGGTCCGGCGGGTCGACTTCGACCCACCTGATCTTGGTGACGCTCAGCCTGAACGTTCGTTCCGGGTTGCCGGTCAGCAACGAAACCGCGTCGCCGACCTTGAGGCTGAGCAGGGCGCAGTTCTGGGCGCCGCCGATGCACTCGCCTTCTTCGCCATGGACGAGGACGACTTCGGGGGTGACGGCGAAGAGGGCCCGCTTGCCGTCGCTGGAGACGCCGAGGAACACCGCGACCGGCTTCTTCTGCGGCAGCCGTGCCCCGTTGTCGAGTTCTTCGTAGTTCTTCAACTGTTCCGAGCCCTGGAGGCCGAAGCGGACGTCGGGGCGGAAGCCGAAGTAGTGGGTGCCGGGCTGATCGGGCGAGACCGGGCCGGATGAGCCGGCGGGCGTTCCCGACGGAGCGGGCCGGACGGTGACCGTCTTGCCTTCTTCGTTTTCGATTTCGATCGGGGCCGGTTCTTCGGGGGATCCACCCGACGAAGAGCTGAACGAGGTCGCTTCGGATCCGCCTTCCGGTGATTCGGCCGACCCTTCCGATGATTCGGTCGTACCCGACCCGGTCGGCACAGGGCGGAACGGATTGAGCTTGCTCCGGCCCTTGAGCCGCTTCTTCGGGTCGCGCAGGCCCGGGTTCGCCTCGACCACGGCGAGAGTCGAGCCGCCGGAGGCGGAGACACCGGCCGTGGCGCCCGGTTCGCTCGGGGGCGGTACGACTTCTTCGGAATCGCCGAGCAGGAACGGCACCGCGAAGATCCCGACGAGCACGAGGACGATCAGCGGCAGCAGCCGGCGCTCGCGGAGGTCGTGGTAGAGGTCGCCGAGGAAGCCCGGGGCCTCGAACCGGCCGCCGCCCACCTTCTCGTCGGCATCCTTCGAGCGCCGCAGCGAGGACAACGAGGGCAGCTTCATCTCGGGGCCTTTCTTCAACCAGTTCATGAGGCCGGTCCTCCGGTCGTGGTCGAGGCCGGCGCCGCTTCGGTTACCGCGCCCGCCGCTTCCGGTTCCGCCCCGGCCGAGAGGCCTTCATCGGGCGGGGTCAGGTAGGTGGTGACCGAGAATTCCCCTTCGAGGAAGGGCAATTCCCTGGTCGTGTCGGGTTTCAGCGTGAAGCCGTTGATCGTCACCAGCCGGCCGTCTACGGTCACCGCTTCCTTGTTCGTCTTCACGAGTTGATCGATCCCGTGGATGAAGTCGGCGAGTTGGAAGAAGGTCCCGTCGAATGTGAAGCTGTAGGGCATCACCGCGAGCCCGGCGGGCCCGATTTCCGCGCCGAGCGGCATCAGCGAGGCGGCGGCCTCGGTGGGGGTCGCCGGTTCTTCGCCGGTGGCCGCCGCCGCACCGGCTTCCGCTTCACTGCCCGCGCCTTCGAGCTGCAGGTTCGAGAACCGGACCTCCGACTTTTCGGAGATGTGGTTGACCTGGACCAGCAGCGAAGCGGTTTCGTCGTCGCCGGGAGTCGCCTTGCCGAGCACGACCAGCTGCCGGTAGTCGCCGGCGAAGCCTTCCTTCGCTTCTTCACCGGCCCGGACTTCGCCTTCGTGCTGGGACAGCGAGGCCTGGAGGTTTTCGACTTCGGTCCCAAGCTTGGACGCTTCTTCGCGCTTGGGGCTGAGGACCATCATCCAGAAGACGACGGCGGCGGCGGCGACCAGGATCGCCGCCACGATCGCGCGGTTCTGGGGTGTCATCTCGAGTTTCATTCGCCGCTCCCGCTCGATTCGGTCGAGGTCGTCTCGGCCGTGCCAGAGGATTCCGTCGTTTCGGTGGAGCCTGCGGTGGGCGCCGCGGCGGCCGCTTCCGCTTCGGCTTCGAGGTCCGCCACCGGGGCGGCGTCGAACGCGATCGTGATTTCAAACTTCGCCATGTCCGGCCGACACTCGGAGGAGGTGGCGGGTTCGTTGCTGGCGCTGGTGACTTCCGTGCTCGTCGTTTCTTCCTCTTTGCCGAGTTCGGAGGATTCGAGGCCGACCCGCGTGACACCGTCGATGTCCTTCAGCGCCCGGACGAACCCGGCGACCGCGTCCTGGTCTTCGGCGCAGCCTTCCAGTTCGAGCGCCGGGCCCGCGATCGAGCCGCGCAGGCTGCCCCCGGATCCGCCGCCGCCCGAGGCTTCGCCGCTGGCGCTGGCGTTCAGTTCGAGCAGCCAGATGTCGGAAGGGAGGATCAGCGCGAGTTCACGCATCACTCGTTCCCAGTCGAAGCGGCTGTTTGCGAGGCTCTGAACCGTCGCGACGCGCTGTTCGCTCGTCGTCTGGAAGGTGACATAGGAGGCGAGCTTTTCCGCTTCGGCCTTCGCGGTCGCGTCTTCGCTCGCGAGCGTCGCGACTTCGCCTTCCTTTTCGGAGACCTGGTTCCCGGTCAGGACCATGGCGGTGACGCCGGCGAGGACCAGGACAAGCGCGCCGACGAGCACGTAGACGAGCGGACCGGAGCGCAGCGGAGCCTGGGAGCCCCGGCGTTCGTGGGGTGGGATGAGGTTGATCGGCCGCATCGCCCTACTGCTCCAGCGCCAATCCGAAGGGCAGGGTCAGCCTCGCGGCGACGTTCGGGTCGAAGCCCTCGAGCGCGCTCGGCCGGCCGACGCTGATCGGCAACGGCAGTCCCGCCTCCATCCTCGCGATCAGGCCGGGGATCGCGACGCCGGGCCCGCAGACGACGATCCGCTGGGCGGGCAGCGTTCCCTCCTGGGAGCCGTAGTAGTCGAGCGAGAGGCGGAGCTCGTCGAGGAGCGCGGTGACGCCCTCTTCGAGGTGCCTGCGGGCATCGGCGACGATCTGCGCGTCGCCCTCGATCTGCTCGAGCGGCTGCTCGAGGCCGACGTGGGCGAGCCACTGCTCGGCGTGCTCAGGGCTGAGGCCGTGGGCGGTGCCGAACCGGGAGTTGACCGTCGCCAGCCC
>DASXBC010000156.1:0-4916 GCA_036406355.1 Solirubrobacterales bacterium
TCGCCGAGCTGTGCATCACGCGCCAGATCATCACGGCGGTGAAGACGGCAACGCGCAACAAGCACACGCCGTTGAACGGCTACGTCTCGTTCTCCTCGACGCCCGCGGGGAGCGACTCCGAGCCGACGCTCGACGAGGTCCTGCCCGGCCCGGGGACGAACGACCCGGTCAGCCAGGTGGGCATCCGGCTGGATTACAGCAGGACGGCGCGCGAGCGCAGGTGCGCCCCGACCTTGCGCTTGACGCGCTGGAGCGCGTTGTCGACGGTTTTGCAGTCGCACTCCAGCCGCTCGGCGGTCGCCTCGTAGGAATGGCCGTCGAGGTAGAGCGAGAGGACGCTGCTCTCGAGGTCGGAGAGGACGCCGGTGGTGCCGGCGAGGCAGGAGACGAGGCTCTCGAGCTCTTCGGAGGCGATCACCTGGTTGACCGGGTCGGTCACCGAGGGGCCCGGCAGGATCTCGTCGAGGGTCGTGTCGGAGTCGCCGGCCGCGGCGGGCGTCTGGCTGAAGGAGACGTACTGGTTGAGGGGCGTGTGCTTGTTGCGGGTCGCGGTCTTCACCGCGGTGATGATCTGGCGGGTGATGCAGAGCTCGGCGAACGAGCGGAAGCTCGACTCGCGGTCCGAGCGGTAGTCGCGGATCGCCTTGTAGAGGCCGAGCAGGCCTTCCTGGATCAGGTCGTCGCTCTCGCCGCCGAGGAGAAAGTAGGACGAGGCCTTGAGCCGGACGAAGCCGCGGTAGCGGCGGACGATCGCGTCGTAGGCATCGGTGCGGCCGTCCTTCGCGAGCGCGACCAGATAGTGATCATCAAGCTCAGGTTGAGGGTTAGTTTCCTGCCGCGAGGAGCCGTTGAGACGGCCGCGGGGGAGCCGCAATTCCTGCGTAGGCGACGATAGAGCCACAGTTCCTTCTCCTTTGAGATGAAGGGACGTGGCGCCGGTACCTCCCCTGAGGCGCCCCTATTGACTGGAGAGAAACTCAGACTCAACCTGAGGTTCACCCCTATTGGCGCGGTAGTTTTACCGCAGCGCGGAGTTCTGTCAACCCCAAATTGCGATTTTCTGCAACCGCCGTTGCAGGTGCTACCGGCGCTGGCGCACCGCCTCGACCAGCAGAGCGGTCGCCGCAGCCGAGACGTTCAGCGACTCGACCCGTCCCCGCCGCGGCAGTGCGACGAGCCCGTCGCAGCCGTCTGCGACCCGCGGCCGGATCCCCTTCCCCTCGCCGCCGAGCACGATCACGGTCGGGCCCGAGAGGTCGACCGCCCAGGGCGGGTCCTCGGCGTCGGCGTCGGCGCCCCAGATCCAGTAGCCGGTCCTCTTTGCTTCGGCGAGCCAGTCGGCGAGGTTGCGGACGCGGGCGATGTCGAGGTGCTCGACCGCGCCGGCCGACGCCTTGCAGGCGACCGCGGTCACCTCGGCCGAGCGGCGCTCGGGGATCGCGACGCCGGCGGCGCCGGCGAACTCGGCCGAGCGGCAGACGGCACCGAGGTTGCGCGGGTCCTGGACCTGGTCGAGCGCGACCAGCAATGAGTCTTCCTCGGCCAGCAGCGCGCCCCCCTCGACGTAGGGGTAGGGGTCGACCTCGGCGACGACCCCCTGGTGGTCGGGCGAGCCGCAGAGTCGCTCGAGCTCCTCGGCCGGGGTCTCCGGAGCGCGCCAGACCCGGCGCACCTCCCGCTTTCCTCGTTCTGCCTCCTCGACCGGGCGGCGGCCGTAGATGATCTGAACGCCCTCCGCCATGCTCAGCCCTTGGGGACCAGTCTCGCGCCGTCAGCGGAGTCGCGGACCTCCCAGCCGAGCTCGGCGAGGCGGTCGCGGATCTCGTCGGCGCGCTCGAAGTCCTTCGCCGCCCGCGCTTCCTCGCGTTCGTCGAGCAGCAGTTCGGCCTCATCATCCCCCCCACCCTCAGCCTCCGCCACCGACTCGAGCCCCACGAGCTCGAGCATTGCCAGGATTGCCTCCGGCGCACCGGGCACCTCCTCGCGGTTTGCTTCGCCAACGAGCTCGAACACCTCGGCCAAGGCCCTGGGGGTGTTGAAATCGTCGGCAAGCGCCTCCCGGAACGCCTCCACCCGCTTCGCGGGTGGAGAGTCCGGAGGGGGTTCGCCGGAGCCTCCCCGCTGTTGCTCCGCCGAACCCCCTCCGGACTCTCCCTCCGGCGCGTGCTCGCGGAAGAAGTTCCGAAGCCTCTCGACCCGCGCCACGGCCTGCTCCATCTGCTCCTCGTCGAAGGCCAGCGGTTGTCGGTAATGGCCGGAGATCAGATAGGCGACGACCGCCTCGCGCCCGTAGCGGTCGAGCGCCTCGGAGAGCTGGAAGATGTTCCCCTCCGATTTCGACATCTTCTCGGCGTCGGTCTCGACCATCCCGTTGTGCATCCAGGCGCGGGCGAACGGGCGCCCCGCCGCCACCGACTGGGCGAGCTCGTTCTCGTGGTGGGGGAAGAGCAGGTCGGAGCCGCCGCCGTGGATCGCGAACTCGGGCCCGAGCTCGGCCTCCGCCATCGCCGAGCACTCGATGTGCCAGCCGGGCCGCCCCGGCCCCCAGGGCGACTCCCATGCGGTGTCCTCGTCGGCCTTCTGCGCTTTCCAGAGGGCGAAGTCGAGCGGGTCCTGCTTCAGCGAGGCGGTTCCCGCCTCCTCGCCCTGGTCCATGTCCTCGGGGCGGCGGTTGGAAAGCCGGCCGTAGCGATCGAAGCTCCGCACCTTGTAGTAGACGTCGCCGCCCGACTCGTAGGCGTGGCCGCCGTCGATCAGCTCGGCGATCAGGGCCAGGATCTCGCCGATCGTCTCGCTCGCCAGCGGCTCGGCGTCGGGCCGGCCGAGCCCGAGCCGGCCGGTGTCCTCGAAGTAGGCGGCGGTCATCGACTCGGCGAACGCCGCCGACCCCTCCCCCGCCTCGCGCGCCGCGATGTAGATCTTGTCGTTGATGTCGGTGACGTTGACGACGAACCTCGCGCCATAGCCCTCGGATCGCAGGAACCGCGCCAGCAGCGAGAAGACGACGAACGGGCGCGCGTTGCCGATGTGGATGCGGCTGTAGACGGTCGGCCCGCAGGCGTAGATCCCGACCTCGCGGCCCGGGTCGATCTTCACCAGCTCGCCGCTCAGCGTGTCCCTGATCCGGACCTCGCGCATTGCGCGGATGCTATTCAGGATCGTCGGCGTTCCGCCGCCGGCGCAAGCTAGTTTTCGCAGCGTGATCTCGAGGGCGACAGCCGCGGTCCTGCTGGCGATGGCCTGTTGCCTGGCGGCGGCGCAGCCGGCCGGCGCCTACGTCTACTGGGCCGGAGGCGCAACCGAATCGATCGGCCGCGCCAATCTGGACGGGACCGGCCCGGCCCAGGGCTTCATCCCCGGCGCGACCAACCCGATCGGCGTCGCGGTCGACGGCCAGCACATCTACTGGGCGAACGAAACGACGATCGGGCGGGCGAATCTCGACGGCACCGGCATCGAACAGGGCTTCATCCCCGCCGCCAACCTTCCCAAGGGCCTGGCCGTCGACGGCCAGCACATCTACTGGACCAACGGGTGCTGCGCGATCGGGCGGGCGAATCTCGACGGCACCGAACCCGAACCGGACTTCATCCCCGGGGCATCGGTTCCGATCACCACCAAGATCGGACTCGCGGTCGACGGCCAGCACATCTACTGGGCCAACTACATCGAAGGTATCGGCGAACCGGGCACCACGATCGGACGCGCCGATCTCAACGGGTCAAATATCAAAGAGGACTTCATCAGCGGCGCCAGCGAACCCTACGGGGTGGCCGTCGACGGCCAGCACCTCTACTGGACCGATCGCGGCACGGAGACGATCGAACGCTCGAACCTCGAAGGGACCGTCGTCGATCAGGGCTTCATCGGCGGCACCAGCAGCGTCTTCGGCGTCGCGGTCGACGGCCAGCACATCTACTGGGCCAACGGGAGCGAAGCCGTCAACTCGATCGGCCGCGCCAACCTGAACGGGTCCGAACCGAACCAGAGCTTCGTCCCCGGCGCGGGCGGTCCGGTCGGCGTGGCGGTCGACTCGCTGTCGCCTCCGCCTCCCGCCCCGCCGCCGCCGCCCCCTCCGCCTCCGTCGAACGCGTTCAGCTTCTCGGCGAGGAAGTTCAACAAGAAGCAGGGGACCGCGACCCTGACCGTCAGCGTCCCCGGGCCCGGCCAACTCGTCCTCAAGGGCAACGGCATCAAGAAGCAGGTCAAGAGCCCGACCGCGGCCGGCAAGGTGAAGCTGAAGGTCATTCCACTCGGCAAGAAGAAGCGCAAGCTCGACGCCAGCGGCAGGGTCAAGCTGAAGGCCCAGGTGACCTACACGCCGACCGGCGGGGCCGCGGCCGTCAAGACGACGCAGGTCAAGATCCAGAAACTCGGGTAGAACCGTTCGGGGCGTCGCCCGGCGTTCCGCCCGCGACCATGTGCACCCTGATCATCTCCTTCGACCCCGACGCCGAGTGGCCGGTGCTGCTGGCCGAGACTCGGGACGAGTTCCGGGCGCGGGCCTGGGAGCCGCCGGCCGAACGGTGGCCGGAGCGGTTCCCGGGAGTGGTCGCCGGGCGCGACATCGAGTCCGACGGGACCTGGCTTGCGGCGAATCCGGGCGAGCGGCGTGTCGCGGTCATCCTCAACCGGATCGAGCCGACCGGGCTGACCGACGAGACGGCGCGGAGCCGTGGCCCGCTGACGCTGATCGCCGCCGCCGCCGGCGCCGACGCGGTCGCCGCCGAGGACCTGGCCATGGTCCGCCCGTTCAACCTCGTCATCGCCGAGCCCAGCGAGGTGAGCTGGCTGCGCTACGACGGCGGCGGGCTCAGCCGCGACGACGTCTCCCCCGGCCTCCACATCCTCACCGCCGCCGACCTCGACGACATGAGCAATCCGCGCCAGCGCTACTGGCTGCCGGAGTTCGAGTC
>DASXBC010000157.1:0-18772 GCA_036406355.1 Solirubrobacterales bacterium
CTCAAGGCCGTCGACACCAACAAGTTCCTCCCGATCTGGATCGGCCACCCCGAGGCGGCGGCGATCCTGATGAAGCTGCAGGGGGCGTCGACGCCGAGGCCGATGACCCACGACCTGCTCTCCGACGTCCTCGAGCAGCTCGACGCGAAATGCGAGCGGGTGTCGGTCACCGAACTGCGTGACAACACCTTCTACGCCTCGATCACGGTCTCGATCGACGGCACCGAGCTCGAGATCGACTCGCGCCCCTCGGACGCCCTCGCCCTCGCGGTCCGCGTCTCCGCTCCGATCTTCGCCGCCGAGGACGTGATCGAGGAGTCGGCGATCGAGTTCGAGCACGAGGTCGAGGACACGGAGGAGGTCGTCGACAAGTTCAAGGAGTTCCTCGACGAGGTGACTCCCGACGACTTCGCCCAGGGAAACTCATAGCCGACCCCGTCCGGGGCGGCTTTGGTCCGCGAGGCGAGGCCGTTCAGGCCCTTGAGGCCGTGGGGGAGGTGAGGCGGAGGATGCTGTCGACGAGCTCCTCGAATGAGATGCCGGCCGCCTCGGCCGACTGCGGCAGGAGGCTGGTGTCGGTCAGTCCGGGGATCGCGTTGACCTCGAGCACCTGGGGGCCGGACTCGTCCAGGATCAGGTCGACCCGCGAGAACCCGGTGCAGCCGAGCGTCTCGTAGGCGGCGAGGGCGGCCGAGTTGACCGCCACTTCCTCGTCCTCGGTCAGCTCGGCCGGACAGGTGAAGCTGGTGCGGCCGATCTCGTACCGGGCCTCGAAGTCATAGCGGTCGCCGCCGGTGGGGATTGCCTCGACGACCGGCAGCGCGGCGTCGCCGAGGATGCTGACCGCCAGCTCGCGGCCATCGACGAACCGCTCGAGCAGGACGCGATCGTCGTAGCTGAAGGCCGAGACCAGCGCCGCCGGCACCTCCTCGCGGGCGCCGGCGAACTTCACACCGAGCGCCGAGCCGCCGCGGCTCGGCTTGACGACGAGGGGGAAGCCGAGGCGCTCCTCGAGCCCGTCGAGGGCGTTCGCCGCGCCGAGCTCGCGGAACGCCGTTTCGTTGAACGCGAGCCAGTCCGGCGTCGGTACGCCGGCGGCGCGCAGCTCGTGCTTGGCGAGCGCCTTGTCGATGCAGCGTATGCAGGCCGCCACGCCGGGGCCGGTGAAGGGGATGCCGAGGATCTCGAGCAGCTCCTGGACGGTGCCGTCCTCGCCGCCGGGCCCGTGCATCGCGACGAACGCGACCTCCGGCCCGTGGCCGGCCAGCTCTTCGACGAGCTCGGCGCCGACGTCGATCGAGACGACCTCGTGGCCGAGCCGGGTCAGCGCGTCCTGGACCCGCGCTCCCGACCGCAGCGAAACCCCGCGCTCGAGCGACCGCCCCCCTTTGAGGACCGCGACCTTCACGCCGACTCCTCGCGCCGGAAGGGCAGGACGTCTCCAACTTCGTCGTGACCGGGCTTGGCAGAATCGATTGCGTCGATGCCCTCGCCTTCGGCTGCGGGCATATGCGCGTCCGCGGGTTCTCGAGTCAGGGTGCTGTACAGCTCGACCTGCTGGGCGATGACCTTGCCGATTCGGCGAACGCCCTCCTCGATCTCGCCGTCGTCGGAGCCGGAGAAGTTGAGCCGCATCGAGCTGCGGCCGCGCTCGTCCACGTAGGCGGCCTGGCCGGGGACGAAGGCGACGTCCTCGCGAAGCGCCCGCGCCAGCAGGTCGCC
Source organism: Solirubrobacterales bacterium (assembly GCA_036406355.1). Lineage (GTDB taxonomy): Bacteria > Actinomycetota > Thermoleophilia > Solirubrobacterales > 70-9 > VRUE01. The sequence goes on from DASXBC010000157.1 coordinate 1,723, forward strand.
GGTGTCGATGAAGTCGGGCAGTGTCGCCCAGATGAAGAGGCCGCCTTCGGGATGGGTCCAGGTCGCCTCCGGCGGGAAGTGCTCGCGGAGCGCCGCCAGCATCGTGTCGCGCCGGCCGCGGTAGATCTCGACCAGGCTCTCGATGTACTCGCGCCAGCGCCCTTCGGCGAAGTACTCGCGAACGAAGAACTGGGTCAGGGTCGAGGTGCAGAGGTCGGCGGCCTGCTTGCCGAGGACGATCTTCTCCATCACCGGCGGCGGCGCGACGGCCCACCCGAGCCGAATCCCGGGCGAGAGGATCTTCGAGAACGTCCCGACATAGATGACGTAGTCGCCGCCGTCGAGCTGGTAGAGCGGCGGCAGCGGCTCGCCGCCGAAGCGGAGCAGCCCGTAGGGGCTGTCCTCGACGATCAGCATCTCCCGGGTGCGGGCCAGTTCAACCAGGCGCCGGCGTCGCTCGAGCGACATCGTCACGCCGGCCGGGTTCTGGAAGCTCGGCACCGAGTAGATGAATTTCGGCCGCCTGCCCTCCGCGTCGAGCCGCTCGAGGACGCCTTCGAGCTCCTCGATTCGCATCCCGTCGCGGTCGCACTCGATCTGGATGACGTCGGCCTCGTAGCTGCAGAAGACCGGGATCGCGCCGGGGTAGGAGGGGGCCTCGCAGATGACGACGTCGCCGGGGTCGACGAGGACCTTCGCGACGAGATCGATCGCCTGCTGGCCGCCGGTGGTGACGATCACGTCGTCGTGGTCGGGAAGCATCCCCTCGGCGCCCATCACCTGGACGATGCAGTCGACCGTCTCGTCGAAACCCTCGGTCGGCCCGTACTGCAGCGCCTCGGCGGCGGAGGTCTGGGCGATCCGGGTCATGTCGGCCGCGAACGTGGCCGGGGGGAAGGTCGACGTGTCGGGCAGGCCGCCGGCCAGCGAGATCACCTCGGGGCGCGCCGTGATCGCCATCAGGTCCCGCATCGCCGAGGAGCGCATCAGCGCGGTCCGCCCGGCGAACAGGCCCGCGTATCGCTCGAGGTCGCGCGTCAGCGCGTGCGCTCGCCGGCGGTGAGGGGGTTCGGGCATCCACGAAGTGTAGGTTTTCCACGTGACTTTCCTCGAAGGTGCCGGCCTCGAGCTCGGTATCGGCATAGCGATCGGGATGCTTGCCGGGACCACCGGAACGCGGGGCTCGGCCCGCGGCCGGATGACCCTGCTGGCGGCCGTGATCGGCCTCGTGATCGGCTACCTGCTCTCCGGCCACGCCGACCTCGACAGCCTCGTCGGCGCCCTCTTCTGTCTCGTCGGCGCGGCCTTCGGCTGCATCGTCGTCAGCGACATCGTCTTCGGCGCCGGCAAACGCGAGGGAGGAGGCGGCGGCGCGCTCGGGTTCCTGGTCTCGCTCGCGGCCGTGATCGTCGCCGCCGCGGCATGGTTCCTGCCGTTCCTCACCCTGGTCGTGATCGTCGCTCTCGCCTGGCTCGGCATCGCCCGCCAGCGCCGCGCCAAGCGCAAACACGAGGGCCTGAGAGTCCTGAGGTAGACGCGCCGCCCCCGGACCCGGGTGCGGGCGCCAGTCATCATGGTCGAGGATGACCGATGGGCGATAAGAAGCTGGTTCTGACCTACGTCGACTCGCTTCGGACCGACATGCTGGAGCGGACGATCGAGGAAGGCGACGCGCCGACTTTCGCGGCCCTGCTCGAGCGGGGGGAGCTCGTGCCCGATTGCGTCTCCAGCTTCCCGTCGGTGACCCCTGTCGCCTGCGCCGAGATGGTCACCGGCGTCGGCGCCGACCGCCACTGGATCAGCGGGATGAACTGGTACCACCGGCTCGAGCGACGCTACGTGGAGTACGGCTCCTCCCTGGAGGCGACCCGGGCGGTCGGCGTCTTCCGGGCGCTCTACGACCTCGTCTACAACATGAACCTGGCCCACCTCAGCCCCGAGGTCCCGACGCTCTTCGAGCGCCTCGACGACGCCGGAGCCCGCACCGCGTGCACCCCGTTCCTGATCTACCGCGGGCGCCATCGCCATCAGGTCTCGCTCGAGGGCCTGGTGCGCCGCGCCGTCGTCGACGCCGGCCGGCTGAAATTCCGCCATCACACCTGGGGCCCCGGCGACCTCTTCTACGGCGACCTCTACGCGAGCCGCGAGGTGCCCTGCAAATCGACCTCGATACCCGGCAACCGTGACAGCTACGCGGCGTGCTGTGCGGCTGAGCTCGCCCGCGACGACGGCTTCGACTTCCTCCTCCTCTCGCTCCCCGACAACGACAACCACTCCCATCGCCACGGGCCGGAGGCGAGCGTCGAGTCGATCGCGAGGGCGGACGAGTGCTTCGCCACGCTGGTCGAGGCCGGCGGCGGCCTCGATCGATTTCTCGACGACCACGCGGTGATCCTCGTTGCCGACCATTCCCACTCCGAGGTGGACCGCGGGCTGCCGCTGGCCGACCTGCTGGCCCGCGAGTGGTCGGTGCTGAAACCCTCCGAGGACCAGCCCGAGCGAGCCCAGCTCGCGGTCAGCCCGACCGGCCGCGCGGCCCACGTCTACCTCCTGCCGGCGAACGGCGACAGCGCCGATTCCCGCGAGGTCACGGAGTCGCTGGCCGCCACCGAAGGGGTCGACCTCGTCTGCCGGCTCGAGGGTGGTGACGGCGCGCAGCTGCCACGGCTCGAGGCGGGCGCTCCCTCCGGCGAGGAGGTCTGGGCGGTGGTCGAGCGCGCCGGCCGGCGCCTGCGCTTCCGCCCGGGGGGGCCGGTCGCCGACCTTCGCGGCGGCGCCTGGGAGCTCGAGGGAGATCACGAGGCCCTCGCCGCCGAGGTGGTCGACGGCAGGCTGCGGAGCGAGAGCTACCCGGATCCACTCGCCCGCGTCTACGCGGCGCTCACCGCACCCCACGCCGGCGACATGATCGTCTCCCTCGCCGGCGGCTACGAGGCGCTCGACTGGGGCGGCGCCAGCCACGCCGGCGGCGGCAGCCACGGCTCGCTCCATCGCGACGACTCGCTCGGGCCACTCCTCTTCTGCGGCTGCGGCCCCGACGACCCCGCCGCCGCACGCGAGCAGTGGACCCTGCGCGACGTGGCCCCGGCGGTCCTCGATCACTTCGAACTGTGAGGCGCGCCCTCGCCCTCGCCGCCGTCCTCCTCGCCTGCCTGCCCGCTCCCGCCCTCGCCGCCGCCGCCGAAATCTCGGCCTCCGAAGCGACCGATCGCGCCGACCGCGACCCGAAGGTCGTCGAAGAGCGGCGCGAGCACCCGGGCCTGAGCTCGAGCGCCGCTATCAACGACGGCGACTGGCAGGTCAGCTACTTCGCCGCGGGGGAACGGGTGGCGCTGGCCGTCGTCGACCCCCAGACCGGCGAGGTGACCGAATCCTGGACCGGCTACCAGGTCGGGTGGAAGATGGCGCGCGGCTACTCCGGGGCGTTCGGCCACAGGCTCAACGCCCCCTACGTGATCCTGCCGCTGTTCGCGCTGTTCGCGATCGGGCTGATCGACTGGCGCCGGCCGCGCCGGGTCGCGACGCTCGACATCGCTGTCCTCCTCGCCTTCGGCATCTCGCACTGGTTCTTCAACCGGGCCGAGATCGGAGTCTCGGTCCCGCTTCAGTACCCGGTCCTGCTGTATCTCCTCGCCCGGGCACTCTGGGTCGGGGTGCGGGGGAGCGGCGACGGTATCCGGCCGGTCTGGCCGACCGCGTGGCTGATTGTCGCCGCGCTCTTCCTGATCGGCGTCCGGGTCGGCCTCAACGTCGCCGATGCGGGGACGATCGACGTCGGCTATGCCAGCGTCGTCGGCGCCGACCGGATCGAGCACGGCGAACAGCTCTACGACAACTTCCCCAGCGACGTCTCCAGCGGCGACACCTACGGCCCCGTCAACTACCTCGCCTACGTTCCCTTCGAGGCGATCTGGCCCTGGCACGGGACCTGGGACGACCTCCCCGCCTCGCACGGGGCCGCGGTCGTCTTCGACCTGGCGACCATCGCGCTGCTGGTCCTGCTCGCGCTTCGAATCCGCCCCGGCCCGGCGGGCCGCCGGCTGGCGGCGATCCTCGCCTTCGCGTGGGCCGCCTATCCGTACACGGCGCTGCCGCTGGAGACCAACTCGAACGACGCCCTGGTCGCGATGCTGCTCGTCGCCACCCTCCTCGTCCTCGCCCGCCCGATCTCCCGCGGCGTCCTCACGGCACTCGCCGGCCTGACCAAGTTCGCCCCCCTGATCCTCGCCCCGATGCTGGCGACCTACCGGCCGCCGCCGTCCACCTCGATCGATCCTCCGGCGGGTGACGGGGGAGAACGGGGGGTCGAGGACAGCTCGGCCCGCAGAGCCCCCCCCTCTCCCGTGACCGGACCCCCCGGCCGGTCGATGATCTTGTTCGCGCTGGCCTTCGTGACGACCACGGCGCTGCTGATGCTGTGGCCTGCCATCGACCCCGGCCTCGGGACGTTCTGGGATCGGACGCTCGGCTACCAGGCCGGTCGCGATTCCCCGTTCAGCATCTGGGGCCAGGTACCGGGCCTCGAGCCGCTGCGCGTGGCGCTGATCGCCGCCGCCGCCGCGCTCTCGGTCGCCCTCGCCTTCTGGCCGAGGCGGAAGTCACTGGTCCAGGTCGCGGCGCTCGGCGCGGCGCTGCTGATCGCGCTCGAGCTGACGGCGATGCACTGGTTCTACCTCTACATCGTCTGGTTCTTCCCGCTCCTACTGGTCGCGCTCGCCGTCGTCGAGCGGCCGGCCGCGCCCGAGGTCGCGGCTACCCCCCGGCGGGAGCGGGCATCAGAACCTGCTCGATCGAGTCCGCCCGTCCACTCGAGTTGACCTCGACCGCCGCGCCCATCACCCAGACGTCCTCCTCCGCGGTTTCGAAGCGGACCGGCATCTGGGTAATCAGTGACTGCAGCGCCTGCTCCGGCTTCACCCCGAGGACGCTCGTGCGCGACCCGGTCATCCCGACGTCGGTGATCACCGCGGTCCCGCCCGGCAGGACCCTTGCGTCGGCGGTCGGAACGTGGGTGTGGGTGCCGAACAGCGCCGCGACGCGGCCGTCGAGGTGCCAGCCCATCGCGACCTTCTCGCTCGTCACCTCGGCGTGGAAGTCGACGACGACGCAGTCGGCCTCGATCCGCTCGAGGATGCTGTCGACCTCGTGAAAGGGGGAGCGGGCGACGGTCAGCCCGACGCCACCGCTGATGTTGACGACGCCGACCCTCATCCCGCCGGCCTCGGTCACCAGATAGCCCCTGCCGGGGTTGGCGTGCGGGTAGTTCGCCGGCCGGATAACGCGGTCGGTGCGATCGAGGAACTCGTAGGCCTCGCGATGGCGGTAGACGTGGTTGCCGGTGGTGAGGATGTCGGCGCCGGCGTCGAACAGGCCGTCGGCGGTCTTCTCGGTGATCCCGATCCCGCCCGCGGAGTTCTCGCCGTTGACGATCACCAGATCCGGCTCGTAACGCTCGCGGATCTCGGGCATCGCCGCCTTCAGGCCCCGCCTTCCCGGCCCGCCGACGACGTCCCCGATGAAGAGCACCCGCATCTAGCAGCGGACCCTATCCGCGATGCTGGCCGCGGAGGCGGTGGATGGGCTGATCCGCGCTCCCCCTAGAATCGCTGGGATGGCATTCCCCGCCACACGCATGCGGCGCCTGCGCCGCACGGAGACGCTGCGCGGCCTCGTCCGCGAGACCGATCTGTCCCCCGAGCACCTGATCCAGCCCGCTTTCGTCGTCGCCGGCGAGGGGGTCCGGGAAGACGTCGAGTCGATGCCCGGGGTCGAGCGCTTCTCGATCTCCGAGCTGGTCGCCGAGGCGACCGAGATCGGCACCGCCGGGATCGGCGCGATGCTGCTGTTCGGCCTCCCGGCGGCCAAGGACGACACCGGCTCGGGCGCATTCGACGAGGAGGGCGTCGTCCAGATGGCGGTGCGGGCGCTGAAGGAGGCCCACCCCGACCTCGTCGTCATCACCGACGTATGCCTCTGCGAGTACACGTCGCACGGGCACTGCGGCTTCCTCCGCGACGGCGAGGTCGACAACGACCTGACCCTCGAGCTGCTGGCGAAAACAGCGATCTCCCAGGCCGATGCCGGCGCCGATGCCGTCGCCCCCAGCGACATGATGGATGGCAGGGTCGGCGCGATCCGCCACCAGCTCGATGAGGAGGGGCACTCCGGGGTCCCGATCATCGCCTACAGCGCCAAGTATGCCTCCGCCTTCTACGGCCCGTTCCGCGAGGCCGCCGACTCGGCCCCGGCCTCCGGGGACCGGCGTGGCTACCAGCTCGACCCGGCCAACGCGGAAGAGGCCGTGAGGGAGGCGAAGCTCGACCTCGAGGAGGGCGCGGACATGATCATGGTCAAGCCCGCAACCCCGTACCTCGACGTCGTCCGCCGGGTCAAGGACGCGACCGGCGCGCCCGTCGCCGCCTATCACGTGTCCGGCGAGTACTCGATGCTCAAGGCCGCCGCCGAGAACGGGTGGATCGACGAGCGGGCCGCTGTGCTCGAGACCCTGACCTCGATCCGCCGCGCCGGGGCCGACGCGATCGTCACCTACTACGCGAAGGAGGCCGCGGCGTGGCTCCGGTAGAGGCGAGGCCGCCGCGCTCGAAGGCGCGGTCGCGAAAGGACGGCGCCGCGGTCCCGATCGACGAGACCGACAAGCGGCTGATGAACGTGCTGCAGTCGAGCTTCCCGCTCGATCCCGAGCCCTATCGCCGGATCGCCACCGAGGCCGGCCTCGAGACGGACGAGGCGATCGCCCGCACGAGCCGGCTCCTCGACGAGCGGATCATCCGCGAGATCACGCCGATCTTCGACACCCGGGCCCTCGGCTACGAGTCGATGCTGGTCGCGGCCAGGGTCGACGCCGACAACCCGCAGCGCGCGGCGGCGATCGTCAACTCGCACCCAGGCGTCTCCCACAACTACCTGCGAACCCACGACTTCAACCTCTGGTTCACGATCGCGACGCCGCCGGACTCCGAGCTCGGGCTCGCGGGCACGCTCGATGTCCTGATGCGGGAGACCGCGGCCGAGTCGATGCGGCAGCTGCCCACCCTGACGCTGTTCAAGATCAACATGAACCTCGAGATGGAGAAGGGGACCGAGACCCTCGCCAGCGCCGTCGACGCATCGCCGGTCCGCGAGCTCGAGCCCCAGCCCTACGACGATCGCGACGTCGCCGTGATCCGGGCCCTGCAGGGGCCGATGGACCCGGTCGAGCGGCCCTTCGACCCGGCCGCCGAAGAGCTCGGCATCGAGACCGAGGAGCTGCTCTCCCACCTCGGCGGGATGGTCGAGCGCAAGCTGCTGCGCCGGGTCGCGGCGATCCTCTTCCACCGCCGCGCCGGGTTCTCGGCCAACGGGATGGGGGTCTGGAAGGTCCCCGAGGAGGAGATCATGGAGACCGGCCGCCGGATGGCCTCGTTCCGCGGGATCTCCCACTGCTACCAGCGGCCGACCTACGAGGACTGGCCCTACAGCGTCTTCACGATGGCCCACGGCCGCTCGAAGGAGGAGTGCGACGCGATCCTCGACTCGATCGCCGCCGAGTGCGGGATCGGCGCCGAAGACCGCGCCACCCTCTACTCCTCGACCGAGTACAAGAAGATCCGTCTCCACTACTTCACCGACGAGTACTCCCGCTGGGAACGGGAGCACTCGTCCTAGCTGAGTCCCCGACCTCCCCTGGCGGAAATCAAAGATGGACGCTCGCTCTCTTGACCCCGGCCGATCAACCTCGATCGGCTGATCTGTTCAAACGCGCTGTGCGGGTGATGCCCGGAGGCGTCAACTCGCCGGTACGGGCGATGCGGCAGATCGGTCGCGATCCGATCTTCGTCGAGCGCGGCGAGGGCTGCGATCTGATCGACGTCGACGGCAACCGCTACATCGACTGGGTCTGCTCCTGGGGCCCGCTGATCCTCGGCCACGCGCACCCGGCGGTGGTCGGCGCGGTCACCGACGTCGCTGCGCGCGGCATCAGCTTCGGCGCCGCGACCGCGGCCGAGGTCGAGCTGGCCGAGGAGGTCGCCGACCGGATCCCCTCGGTCGAGATGGTGCGGATGACGAGCTCGGGCACGGAGGCGGCGATGGCGGCGGTGCGCCTAGCCCGGGCGATCACCGGCCGCGAGACCGTCCTCAAGTTCGCCGGCGCCTACCACGGCCACTCCGACGGCCTGCTCGCCGCCGCCGGCTCCGGCCTGGCGACCCTCGGAGTGCCGTCGTCGCCGGGCGTCACCGCGGCCCAGGCCGCGGGCACCGTGGTCGTCCCCTGGAACGATCGCGACCTGGTATCGCGGGCGCTCGACTCCCACCCGGTCGCGGCGCTGATCGCCGAGCCGATCGCCGCCAACATGGGGGTGGTCCCCCCGGAGGACGGCTTCCTCGAGTTCCTCCGCGAGGCGACCCGCTCGGCCGGCGCGCTGCTCGTCCTCGACGAGGTGATCACCGGCTTCCGCGTCGGCCGCGGCGGCGCCCAGGAAATGCTCGGGGTCGCGCCGGACCTGACGATCCTTGGCAAGGTGCTCGGCGGCGGGTTGCCCGCGGCCGCGTTCGGCGGCCCCCGTTCGGCGATGGAGCGGATTGCGCCGTCGGGCGACGTCTACCAGGCGGGGACGTTGTCCGGGAACCCGCTCGCGACCGCGGCCGGACTGGCGACCCTGCGGGCACTCGATGACGACGCCTACGCGCGTCTCGGGGCCCTGACCGATCGGCTTGCCGCCGGCCTCGCCGAGCTGATCGCCGAGCGGCCGCTGCGGGTCGCGTCGGCGCCCGGCCTCCTCACCCTCTTCTTCAGCACCGAGCCGATCGCCGACTTCGCCTCCGCGTCCGCCTGCGACCTCGAGGCCCACGCCGGGTTCTGCCGGGCGATGCTCGACCGCGGCATCTACCTGCCGCCGTCGCAGTTCGAGGCGTGGTTCGTCTCGCTCGCCCATGACGAGGATGCGATCGACCGGACGCTCGCCGCCACCGCCGAGGCGCTCGAGGAGGTCTTCTCGCGAGCGAAGCGCGAGGATCTGTCGTGAACGACGCCGCCCCGGCCGACGCGCTCCGCACCCTCGCGGCGCTGCTCCGCGAAGGCCGGACGCCGATTTCCGAGCGCGTCGTCGAGCCGTCCGAGGAGCCGGCCTTCGGCCTCGCCGCCGCCGCCGGTCCCCGCGCCGCGGGGGCGCCGGCGGAGTACGCGCTCGTGGTCGAGGCAGTGCGCGAGGGCTACCTGCTCCATTACGGAGAGCCGCGCCTGCTCGCCGGCCACGACGCCGACCTCGCCCTGCTCGCGGGCGACTTCCTCTACGCGCTCGGGATCGAGCGGCTGGCGGCGCTCGGCGACGGCGACGCGATCCTTGTCCTCGCCGACCTGATCAGTGGCTGCGCCCGCCATCACGAGGAGGGCAGCGAGAACCGCGTGCCGGAACTGTGGGAGCGGTCGGTTCGGGCGATCGCCGGTTGAGCCGGGCGAGCCGTCCCGACGCCTCAGGCAATAAACTTCGCTGTCCTCGATTCGGATCACATTGGCTGACGAAGCGGACAAGCAAAACGGGGCCGAGGGCGCTCCACGGGAGCGCGAGAAGCCCAAGCCGGCGGGCTACTTCGAGGGCGAGTCGATGACTCGTCGCCACGCCTTTACGGTCGCCGTCCAGGGGCTCGGTGGCATCGCCGGCGCGGCGATCGTCCTGCCGGCCGTCGGCTTCGCCGTCGCGCCGATCTTCCACCGCGGCAAGGAGCGCTGGGAGGCGGTCGGCCCGACCAGCGACTTCGTCGCCGACACCTACCGCCAGATCGTGTTCACCGAAACCGAGGGGATCGGCGACGCCGGCAAGACGACCGCCTACGTCCGCAAAGGCTCGAAGGAACTCGGTGAGAACCCGAGCGAATACATCGCCGTCTCCAACCGCTGCGCGCACCTCGGCTGCCCGGTCCGCTTCGTCGAGGCGGCGGGGAACTTCATCTGCCCCTGTCACGGCGGCGTCTACGACTTCGAAGGCAGAGTCATCGGCGGCCCGCCGGTCCGCCCGCTCGACCGCTTCCAGACGCGGGTCCAGGGCGGCCAGGTCGAACTCGGGCCCCGCTACAGCGTCACCAACCAGCTCGAACCGGTCCGCGCCCGCGACCCCGGCGAGTTCACCGGCGGGATTTGGGAATATCTGTATCCACCCCGTCCGTCCACCTTCCCGCCTCCATCTTCATGAGAGGTAGACGATGAAACTCGACTCGCTAATCCCCGCGCCGCTGCGGAAACCGGCGAAACCCGGCGAGGGCAATGGCGCCAAGGGCCCGGCCCCGGCCGACCTCAAGACCTCGCCGCCCGAGCGCCCGTCGGATGCCCGGCGGGTCGGCGAGAAGGCGAAGGAGGCCCCGGTCGACGTCCTCGCCTGGGTCGACCAGCGGACCGCCGCGACCGGCTTCCTCACCGGGATGCTCTACCGCAAGGTCCCGAAGGGCACCAACTGGTTCTACACGCTCGGCTCCGCGACCCTCTTCGCGTTCATCGTCCAGGCCGTGACCGGCGTCTTCCTGGCGATGTTCTACACGCCGTCGACGACCCAGGCCTACGGCTCGATCTCGCACATCAACAACGACGTCCCGCTCGGGCAGCTGGTTCACGGGATGCACAAATGGGGCGCCAGCGTGATGGTGATCCTCGTCTTCCTCCACATGGGGAGGACCTTCTTCTTCGGCGCCTACAAGTACCCGCGCGAGCTGAACTGGGTGATTGGCGTCGTCCTCCTGATCCTGACGATGGTGATGGCGTTCACCGGCTACCTGCTGCCCTTCGACCAGCGCTCCTTCTGGGCATCTGTCGTCGGCATCAACATCAACGGCACCGGCCCGATCATCGGCCCCTACCTGAGCGACTTCCTGCGCGCCGGGCCCGAGCTCGGGGCGACGACCCTCGCGCGCTTCTACGCGATCCACATGCTGCTCGTGCCGGGCGCGATCATCGCCCTGATCGGGGCCCACCTCTATCTCGTCGTCAAGCTCGGCACGACCGCCCCGCCGTGGGTGCACGCCGAGAAGCCGAAGGTCGCAGAGCCGCTGACGCAGCTCGACGCGGGCGCCAACGGCGCCGGCAACGGCGCGGTGCGGACCCGATGAAGCCAGCCGAGAAGCAGGCGTACCTCGAGGAGTACGAGCTCCTCAAGAAGAAGGGCAAGCCGTTCTTCCCCTACGCGGTCCTGAAGGACACGGTGATGGCGTTGATCGTCGTCGCCGTGATCATCGCGATGGCGATCATCCTCGGCGCCGAACAGGGCCCGAAGGCCGACCCGACGACGACGAGCTACGTGCCGCGCCCGGAGTGGTACTTCTTCTTCCTGTTCGAGCTCCTGCGCGTGCTCAAAGGACCGCATCTGGTCCCGATTGCGACGATCGGTATCCCGACGGTATGCATGGTCCTGCTGCTCCTGCTGCCGTTCTACGACCGCGGGCCGGAGCGCCACCCCGGGCGCCGTCCGATCGCCACCACCGCCGCCTTGCTGACGATCATGGCGATGGCCTACCTGACCTATGCCGGGGCGACGGCGGGCTCGCCGACCGAGGTCGACATGACCGTCGCGCCCCAGTACGAAGCGGGCAAGGAGGTGGTCGCCGCCTCCGGCTGCCTCGCCTGTCACAAACTCGGCGAGAACGGCAACAACGGGCCGGGGCCGGAACTGACCCACATCGGCGCGAGGATCCCGCGCGCCGCGATCGTCCGCTCGCTCGAAATCGGCCCGGGGATCATGCCCTCGTTCCGTGAACTGCCGCCGAAGAAGCTCAACGAGCTCGCCGACTTCCTCTCCTCGCTCAACTGAGCGGCCGGGGCGCGGTCCGCTCGCGATGCGATGGCCGAATCGATGACCGGGACCACGAAACCCTCGCGCAACTCGCCCCAGTTCGCGGGCCAGGTCAACCGGATGTTCGACCGGATCGCGTCGCGTTACGACCTCCTCAACTCGGTGATGAGCGCCGGCCTCCACCACCGCTGGCGCGAGCGGGCGGCGGACCGGGCCGAGCTCGGGCCGGGCGACTCGGCGCTCGACGTCTGCTGCGGCACCGGCGACATGACGCTGGAGCTGGCCTCCCGGGTGGGGCCCGGCGGCAGCGTCATCGGCTGCGACTTCTCGGAGCCGATGCTCGACCTCGCCCGCGAAAAGGCGGCGGCGCGGGGCGCCGGCGGCATCCGGTTCGAGTGGGCCGACGCCCTGCAGCTTCCCTACGACGCCGCCCGCTTCGACGCGGCGGCGGTCGGGTTCGGGGTCCGCAACTTCTCCGACCGCGATCGGGGCCTGCGGGAGATGACACGGGTCCTGCGACCCGGGGGCAGGCTGGTGGTCCTCGAGTTCACCGAGCCGACCCGGCCGCCCTTCTCGACCTTCTACTCGATCTGGTTCGACCGGATCGTCCCCGTCCTCGGCCGGCTGACCACGGACCCGGCCGCCTACTCCTACCTCGCTGAGTCGGTCCACGGCTTCCCCGACCCGCCCGGGCTTGCGGCGAAGCTGGCCGCCGCCGGGCTCGGCCGGATCAGGTACACGATCCTCGCCGGCGGGATCGTCACGATCCACAGCGGCATCCGCGAGTGACGCGGCCGTCGGCAGTCCCACCTCCGGTCACGGCGGTGCTCGACGCCTCGAGTCGGTGGCTGCCGGTCAGGCTCGGCGAGGTCGAGGACCTCCTCCGCGGCCAGGCGGTCGACCACGGGACGCTCGGCGCCGACGCCGAGGCGACCCTCGACGCGGGCGGCAAGCGGCTGCGGCCGATGTTGACCCTGCTCTGCGCCGGCGAGGGCGGGGGGGAGGCCGAGGTCCGCGGCGCGGCCGCGATCGAGCTGGTCCACATGGCGACCCTGGTCCATGACGACGTGCTCGACGCCGCCGCCCTGCGGCGCGGACGGCCGACCGTCTACGCCGAATCGGGGCGCGATCGCGCGATCGCGGTCGGCGACCTGCTGTTCTCGCGCGCGTTCGCGCTTCTCGCCGAGCCGCGCGACTCGCGGGCAATCGAGCTGCTGGCGGCCGCCTCTGTCTCGCTGGCAAAGGGGGAGCTCGCCCAGCGCCGGGACGCCTTCGACATCTCGACCACCGAGGATCGCTATCTCGAGCGCTGCCGGCTCAAGACCGGGGCGTTGTTCGAGTGCGCCTGCAGAGTCGGCCGCGACGAGGAGGCGCTGGGCGCCTTCGGCGCCGAGGTCGGCCTGGCCTTCCAGTTGCTCGACGACGTCCTCGATGTCGTCGGGCCGGCGTCGAGGACGGGCAAGGCGCGCGGGACCGACCTGCTCGACGGCACCGTCACCCTGCCGTTGATCGACGCGATGGCGGCCGACCCGACGATCGCCGAGGTCGACCTCGGCGCGCTCGATCCGGCATCGGCCGAGGCCCTCTGCGACCGCATCGCCGCCACCGGCGCCCTCGAGCGGGTCCGCGCCAGGGCCCTGGAGACGGCCGCGACCGCCAAGCGCCGGCTTCGGGGGGCGGAGTTCGACCCCGAGCAGCGCCGCCTCCTCGACCTCCTCGCCGACGGCGTCGTCCAGCGGTATTCATAATCGGCCCTCCGCCGTATGCGGAGAGGCGAGGGTCGTTCTAATGCCGACCCCGCATGACGCGGACGCCGGAGCAGATGGCGGAAATTTAGGAGAAGTCGTCGGCGGTGATCAGGTCAGCGGCGAGCGCGGCAGCGAGGGTGTCGGCGACCCACTCCATGTTCTCGCGGACGATCGTCCGCAGGTCCTCGGTGAGGATCTCGGTGCCGCGGTCGAGGGCTTCGTCGAAGCAATCGATCTCGCCCTCGCCGTGGACGGCGTCGCAGCTCCACTCGCACTCGGGGCAGCGCCGCCAGAGGTGCCAGTGCCCGCGCTCGTCGGCCTGCTCCCAGCGGGTCGGCTGGACCATCGCCGAGCCGCACTCCGGACACACGTGGAGCCCGGTGGCTACCTTCTCCCCTGTCCGACTCGCGTTGGCCATGCCTGGTTATCGAACACATGCGGAGATCAGTCCATCCGCACTATTGGACAGAACACCCAGAAAACACAAGTTTCGGGTAGCGGAGGCTCCCCAGCACTGATGGCCCGCGCTGCCGTTACCATGGTTCTAGATGCTTGGCAACATCGGACCGTTCGAGATCGCAATAGTCCTGATCATCGCCCTGATCGTGTTCGGGCCGAAACGGCTGCCGGAACTGGGCCGCTCCCTCGGCAAGGGGATCCGCGAGTTCCGTGGCTCGCTCAGCGGCGACGACGATGACGACGACGGCGACAAAGCCTCCCCGCAGGAGATCGAGGCCGGCAAGCGCGAGCCGGTCGCCCACAAACGTCCCTAGGCGGGTCGGATGCCCCGCCGAGTCAGGCCGGTTTCCCACCAGGATCAGCTGACCCTCGTCGAGCACCTCGACGAGCTCCGCCACCGGCTGATCGTCTCCCTCGCGGTCTTCGGCGTCGCCCTCGCTCTCTGCTTCTGGCAGAGCTCGACCCTGCTCGACATCGCCTCCAGCCCGCTGCCCGCCCAGCATCAGAGGCTGTTGACGTTCGGGGTCACCGAGCCGTTCACGACGACGATCACGGTCGCGGCCTACGGGGCGATCATCCTCTCGATGCCGGTCCTGATCTACCAGCTCTACGCCTACATCCTGCCCGCCTTCAGCGACGCCGAGCGGCGGACCCTGATGCCGATCCTGCTCCTGGCGCCGATCCTGTTCCTGATCGGGGTGGCCTTCGCCTACTTCATCGTGATGCCGCCCGCGGTCAAGTTCCTGCTCGGGGTCAACGAAAGCCAGTTCGAGGTCCAGGTCCGGGCCCGCGACTACTACAGCTTCTTCTCGACGACGATGCTCGCCGGGGGCATCATCTTCGAGCTGCCGCTGGCGATCATCGCGCTGACCAGGCTCGGGATAGTCAGCGTCTCCCAGCTCAGCTCGAATCGCCGCTACGCCTATCTGCTGATCTCGATCATCGCCGCCGCGCTGCCCGGCGTCGACCCTGTCTCGATGCTGCTCGAGATGGTCCCGCTCTTGATCCTGTTCGAGTTGAGTATCTTGCTTGCCCGGGTCTTCGAGAGGCGGGCGGCGTCGGCAGGAATGGTCAACCCATCTACGCAGGAGCGATGAACGGCTGATGGCGGGCGAAGAACGGCGAATGCTGTTCGACATAAGAGGGCGACGCAAAAAAAACGTGATCCGCGTCGTCTACGCCTGCCTTGCGCTGCTGATGGGAGCGAGCCTTTTCGTCGCGGTCGGCCCGTTCAACCTCGCCGAATTCTTCGGCAACGGCAGCACCACGAGCGCCGCCCAGATCTCCGAAGAACAGGCGGAACGGATTGAAAAACGGCTCGCCCGCAATCCGCAGGACGAACAGCTGCTGCTGTCGCTGATCCGGACCCGGATCGGCGTCGGCCGAGCGCTCGCCGAAGAAAACCCGACGACCGGGTCCCCGGAACTGACGCCGGAATCGATCGAACAGTACGAAGCCGCGCAGGGGGCCTGGTTCCGCTACGTGAAGCAGGCCGGCGACGAAGCCAACCCGACGACGGCCGCGCTGGTCGCCAGCACTTTCTTCAACGTCGCCGAACACGGCGAATCGCTCGGCGATATCGAAGAAGCGATCAGCAACGCGACAAAGGCGCAGAAGGTCGCGGCCGAAGCGAGCCCGAACCTCAACACCCTGAGCACGCTGGCGATCTTCCAGTACTTCAACGGCGAATTTGCGGCCGGCGACAAGACCGCCGCAAAGGTGGCCGACGAATCCGCCTCGAAGTCGCAGGCGAAGACCGTCGAAAAACAGATGGCGAGCTACCGCAAACGCGCCAAGGGTTGGCAGAAACAGCGCAAGAAACTCGCCAAAGAAGCCTCGAAAACGGGCAAGGAAAAACTCGAAAACCCGCTCGGCGGCCTCTCGGGCAGCAGCTCGACTCTGGCGCCCTAGCGCCGAGCCGCTCAGCCCTGGTCGCTGAGCCTGTAGAGCCGGATGCTGTAGAGGGGGAGAAGCAGGATCGCGAGCGGCAGCGTGAACCGGACGACCGTCGGGATCAGCAGGGTCACGGCGAGGACCAGAGTCGGGATCGCAAGCCGGTGCGGCAGGATCCCCGACCCCCGCAGGGTCGCGAGGGCGGTCGCGGCGATCAGCGCCGAAAGCCCGACCCCGGCGGCGTTGAAGCCGAGGATCTGCGAGATGTCGAAATAGGCCTGGGCCGCGTCCGGGCCGATCCCGGCGTCGCTCGACGCCCGCAGGGCGCCGGCCATTTTGATCGAGAATGGGCCGTGTAGGGATCGAACCTACGACCTTGAGATTAAGAGTCTCCTGCTCTACCAACTGAGCTAACGGCCCTGGAGGCGCAAGTATAGGAACGAGGCGATTGCTAGGGGATCGGGTTGCAGGCCTTGAAGACGCTGCCTTCGATCACCGTGTGTTCGGGGTCGCCGAATTCGAATCGGCCGCGGGTCTCGAGGATGCTGTCGGTGCATTTGGCGGAGACGTAGGACCGTTTCACCCCGCCGGACTTATAGCGGCGGCCGACTTCGGCTTCGAGGTGGATCAGGGATCCGGTGCCTTCGGCGAATTCGGGGACTTCGGCCGATGCCCGGTAGGAGAAGGCGCCCTTCCTCAGCTTTTCGATCGTGATCAGGACGACATAGGTCTGCGGGGTCGGGACAAGGGCGCGGGCGTGGGCGATGACCGTCGCGTTGCCGTTGATCCTGGGGCCATTGAAGAGGCTGAGCGGCGAGCGCAGCACGACCCCCTGGAGACCCGGGTCGGCCACCGAGGCGGCAACCGTCCCGGAGCCGACCGTCGCCTTGCCGCAGATCCGCCTGGCCTGCTCGGTCGTCGTGCCGGTCAGGCTGGTGGGCTGGCAGACCGGCAGCCCCTTGGTCGAGAGCCGCCCGTCCTTGTCGAATTCGAGCCGGAAGTTCCGCAGCGCCGGAACCGGCTGCGAATCGGTCGATTCGACGTTCGCGTGGCCCCGGAAGGAGATCGGGGCGTAGGAGTGGCGGGGGAGCGATTGGGGCGTGAATCCCCCGTCGGCGCGCAGCACTATCCTTCCGACCCGGACCATCGCCGCATCAGCCATGGCGGCGACCAGCA
>DASXBC010000158.1:0-4717 GCA_036406355.1 Solirubrobacterales bacterium
CGATCTGTTCGACCTGGGGAAGGCGCCAGAGCAGGCTGGCGATCGTCAGCCCGATCGCGGCGCAGAGCAGGGCCAGGAACCACTGGCTGGCGCTGAGAAGGGTCATCTGGAAGAAGTCGCGCAGCGGCGCGACGGCGAGGATCCCGGCGTAGAGGGCACCGAGCCCGGCGACGAGCGCCAGCATGTAGCTCTGGATCGCGATGTGCTCGCGCCCCGGGCCGCGCTCGAGCAGCAGCACGAAGCAGAGCCCGAGCACGATCAGGGTCGTCGTTGCCGCCGTCCGGCCCGATTCGAGCGAGCCGCCGAAGACGGTGTCGACGAGGAAGAACGAGAAGATCGAGCCGAGCGCGGTCGCGATCCCCGCCGGCACCGCGAAGACGGCCAGCGCTCGCATCAGCTGGCCGCGGTAGAGCGGCCCGTCGGAGGGCGCGAGGGCGAGCACGAACGAGGGGATTCCGATCGTCAGAAAGGCGGCGAGGGTCAGGTGCCGCGGCAGGAACGGGAAGGCGAACCCCGGGACGGCGACGAGCAGGATCAGCGCCGCCGCGTAGACGGTCTTGGTGAGATAGAGGCGGCCGAGGCGGTGGATGTTGCGGGCGATCCGCCGGCCCTCGCCGACCGCTTCCGGCAGCCGCGAGAACTGGTCCTTGAGCAGCACGACGTCGGCGATCCCCTTCGTCACCTGAGCGCCGGAGCCCATCCCGACCGCCAGTCGGGCCTGCTTCAGCGCCGGGACGTCGTTGACGCCGTCGCCGATCATCGCCGTGTAGCGGCCCGCGTCGCGCAGGGCCTCGACCAGGGCGCGCTTCTGCTCGGGCACGATCCGGCAGAAGATCGTGTTGCGCTGCGCGACCTCGACCAGCGCCGCCGGGTCGCTCGGCAGGTCGGGGCCGTCGACGATGCCGGCATCGGGGGCCACCCCGACCGCGTAGGCGACCGCGGTGACCGTCGCCCGGGCGTCGCCGGAGATCAGCTTCAGGTCGATGTCTTCTTCGCGGATGTAGGCGATCGTCTCGGCCGCGTCGGGACGCAGGGTCTCCTCGAGCACAATCAGGGCCAGCGCCTTCAGCGCCGGGGGCGGGCCGGCGGCGGGGTCGTCGGGCAGCGCCCCACCCGACTCGCCGAAGGCGACGACCCGCCGTCCGGCTTCGGTTTCCCTCTCGAGCTTTCTCTGCAGGCCGGAGGGCAGCGTCAGCGCCCCCGCCTGCTCGAGGATGTCGGGGGCCCCGAGCACATAGCTCGTCGCGCCGAACCGCAGGCCGCTCCACTTCCAGACCGAGGAGAAGGGGACCTCGCCGCTCACCCGCCCGGCCTGGGCCGCATATTCGACCGCGATCGCCTCGAGCGTGCGGTTGCGCTCGCCGGCGCTCGCCGCGAACCGCCCGAGTGCCCGCTCGGCCGCCTCCTGCTCGACCCCCTCGGCGATCTCGATCTCGATCAGCCGCAGCTCGCCGTCCGTCAGCGTCCCGGTCTTGTCGACGCAGATCGTGTCGACCGCGGCGAGGCTCTCGGTCGAGCTCATCTGCTGGACCAGGGTGTCGCGGCCGGCGAGGCGGACCGCGGCGACGGCGAAGGTGACGCTCATCAGCAGCACCAGGCCCTCGGGAATCAGGGTGACGAGCCCGGCGGTCGCGGTCTGAGCCGCTTCAACCAGGTCGGCGCTCCGCAGCTGGAAGGTCAGCAGGAGGAGGACCGCGAGCGGGATCATCACGTAGGTGCAGATGACGATCACCCGGTTGACCTCCTCCTGCAGCGGCGAGGGCGGGTGGCGGAAGGCGCGCGCCTCGCCGGCGAGCCTGCCGGCGTAGCTCTCCTCGCGCACCGCGTCGACCAGGTAGCTGCCCGACCCCGAGAGGCAGAACGACCCGGACAGGGCCCGGTCCCCGACCCCCTTGCGAACCCCGTCGGCCTCGCCCGTCAGCATCGCCTCGTCGAGCGTCAGCCCACGGCTGCTGACCACCTCGCCGTCGGCGACCAGCTGGTCGCCGGGCTCGACGACGACGACGTCGCCGGGAACCACCTCGTCGGCGAGGAGGCCGGCGGCGCTGCCGTCGCGGATCACGCTCGCTTTCGGGGCGACGAGCACCGCCAGTTCGTCGAGGGTCCTTTTCGCCTTCAGCTCCTGGCGGATCCCGATGTAGGAGTTGATGATCGCGATCACGCCGAAGATCGCGTCGGCGAACAGCCCGAGCACGAGCATCAGCACGAAGAAGATGCCGATGATCAGGTTGAAGAGCGTGAAGACGTTGCCGGCGACGATGCTCGACACCGAGCGCGAGGAGGTCTCCGGCGGCGGCCCGAGGTCGTGGAGCCGCTTCGAGGCCTCCTTGCTGGTGAGGCCGCTGGGGCGTTCCGGCTCGACGCTCATCGCTCTATTCAATAGGGTGCGGAGAGATGGCGTTGAAGCTTGGACTGAACCTCGGATACTGGGGAATCGGGCCCGCCGGCGAGGAGGCCGTCGAGGTCGTGCAGGCCGCCGAGCGGGCGGGCTTCGAGTCGGTCTGGGCGGCCGAGTCCTACGGGTCCGACGTCGTCAGCGTCCTCGCCTGGCTGGCCGCGCAGACCTCGACGATAAACCTCGGCGCCGCGATCCTCCAGGTCCCGGCGCGTCCCCCGGCGACGGCCGCGATGGCGGGGGCGACGATCGACAAACTCTCCGGCGGGCGGTTCATGTTCGGCTTCGGCCCCTCCGGTCCCCAGGTCTCCGAAGGCTGGTACGGCGTGCCCTACGCCAAGCCCTGGGGCAGGACGCGCGAGTACATCGAAGTCGTCCGCGAGATCATCGCCCGCGAGGGCCCGCTCGACCACCAGGGCGAGCACTACCGGCTGCCGTTGGACGGAGGGGAGGGCAAGGCCCTGAAGCTCAACTTCCACCCGCTGCGCAACGAGATCCCGGTCTTCGTCGGCGCGATCGGCCGCAAATCGGTCGAGATGGCCGCCGAGATCTGCGACGGCTGGATCCCGATCTTCTTCAGCGTCGATGCCTTCGAGGCGACCTGGGGTGAGCATCTCGAGGCGGGATTCGCCAGGGGCGGCCGCGAGCGCTCCGACCTCGAGGTCTCGCCATCGCTGCAGGTCGCGATCGACGGCGACCTCGAGGCGGCGAAGAGCGTCGTCAAGGCCGGCCTCGTCCTCTATTTCGGCGGCATGGGAAGCCGCAAGACCAACTTTTACGTCGACCTCGCCCATCGTTTCGGCTTCGGCGACGTCGCCGACGAGGTCCAGCGCCGGTTCCAGGACGGCGACCGGGGCGGTGCCTTTGAGGCGATACCGGACGAGATCCTCGAGGCCGTTTCGCTCGTCGGCACCGAGGAGGAGGTGGCGGAGCGCGTCGAGCGCTTCCGCGGCGCCGGGATCGACCGCCTGATCGTCTCGCCGGTGCACGTCGAGCAGGACCAGCGCATGCACACGCTGGAGCGCCTCGCGGCGATCGCCGGCGTCCAGACCCCGGCCTGAGCGGATCGCATAATCTCCCGCGCCGCACCAGGTGCAGGGGCCAAGTGGCCCGTGTTTCGACCATGAAGATCGGAGTTCCGAAAGAGACGGCCGATGGGGAGCGCCGGGTGGCGCTCGTCCCGGACGTCGTCGCCTCACTGGGCAAGAACGAGAGCATCGAGGTCATCGTCGAGCGCGGCGCCGGCGAGCAGGCGGGCCATCCCGACTCCCAGTACGAGGACGCCGGGGCCGAGGTCGGCGAGGCCGACGGCGCCTGGGGCGCCGACGTGGTCCTCCGCGTCGCCGTGCCGAGCGCCGAGGAGATCGGGCGCCTGAAGTCCGGGCAGGTGCTGATCGGGCACCTCGCCCCGTGGACGAGCGCCGAGACGAACAGGGCGCTCGCGGCCGCCGGCGTCACCGGCATCGCGATGGAGGCGATCCCGCGGACGACCCGCGCCCAGGCGATGGACGCGCTCTCCTCGCAGGCCGCGGGAGCGGGCTACGCGGCAATGCTGATCGCGGCCCGCGAGTCCGGCCGCTTCTTCGGGATGATGACGACGGCCGCGGGCACTGTGCCGCCGGCCAAAGTGCTCGTCCTCGGCGCCGGGGTCGCCGGCCTCCAGGCCGTCGCAACGGCGAAGCGGCTCGGCGCGATCGTCACCGGCTTCGACATCCGCCGCGCCGCCTGGGAGCAGATCGCCTCGCTCGGCGGGCGGCCGCTCGAACTCGACTTCATCCCCGACGCCGAAGGGGAGGGCGGCTACGCGCGGCCGCTGACCGACGAGGAGAACGAGCAGGTCCGAGTCGCGATCGGCGAGAACGCGGCCAAACAGGACATCATCGTCACCACCGCCGCGATCCCGGGGCGGCCGGCGCCGCTGCTGATCACCGCCGACGCGGTGCGGGGCATGGCCCCGGGCTCGGTGATCGTCGATCTCGCCGCCGAGACCGGCGGCAACTGCGAGCTGACCGAGGCCGGGCGGACGGTCGAGGAGGGCGGCGTCCGGGTGATCGGCCCGCGCAACCTGCCGAGCGAGATGCCGAGGCCGGCCTCGCAGCTCTACGCCAAGAACCTCGAGAACCTGCTCGGGCTTCTCGTCGGCGAGGAGGGAAAGCTGAGCATCGACTTCGAGGACGACATCGTCGACGCCGCGACGATCACCCACGGCGGCGAGATCCGCGGAGAGAGGGCGGCGAAATAGATGGACCTGATCACCGAGATAACGATCTTCGTCCTCGCCGCCTTCGTCGGCTTCGAGGTGATCTCGAAGGTGCCGACGAC
>DASXBC010000159.1:0-21044 GCA_036406355.1 Solirubrobacterales bacterium
AGGCGAACTGGCCCAGCTTCATCGCCGCGCCCTTCATCTGGCCGAGGGCGCCGACCATCTTCATCGCCGTCTCCAGGTGGCGCTGCTCGAGCTTCTCCTTGCTCTCCTCCTCGGAACGGGCGACGTTGGCGGCTTTGGTCCCGGCGTAGCGGGCGCCCTGCACGCCGACGATCGAGCCCAGCTTCGCCGAGCGGCGGATCCTGCCCTTGGGGATCTTGGCCTCGTCAGCCATCCGTCGAAAAGGTTGCCACAGGTTCCGTTTTTTGCGGTTTCTCTATCCTCTTCCGTCCATGGCAGCCACTCGCGAAACGCTGAAGGCCGCTCCGCGCACGGAGTTCGGCTCCCGCACCTCCCGCCGCCTGCGGCGCGAGGGCCTCGTGCCCGGCGTCGTCTACGCCGGCGGCAGCGAGGCGCGCACCTTCCAGGCGGGCGAACGCGAGATCCGCGCCGTGCTCGCCGGGGGCCAGGCGCTGTTCGACCTCGAGCTCGAAGGCTCCTCGGCCGTTCCCGTGGTCGTCAAGGAACAGCAGCTTCACCCGGTCCGCGGCAACCTCGAGCACATCGACCTCCAGGAGGTCAAGCTCGACGAGGAGATCCAGGCCGAGGTCGCGATCGAGCTCGAGGGCGCCGAGGTCGCGCCGGGCGTCAAAGAGGGCGGTGTGCTCGAGCACGTCACCCGTGAGATCACCGTCGAAGCGCTGCCGACCGAGATTCCGGAGCGGATCGTCGCCGACGTCTCCGAGATGGAGATCAACGACACCCTTCAGCTCTCCGCGCTCACGATCCCCGGCGGCGTCAAGCTCGTCGCCGACGAGCCCGAGGAGATCACGATCGCAACCCTCTCGCCGCCGCGGGTGGAGGAAGAGCCCGAGCCCGTGGTCGAGGAGGAGGCAGAGCTCGTCGGCGAGGAGGGCGAGGCTCCCGCCGAGGAGGAGGGCGAGGGCGCCGAGGGCGAGGGCGACTCGGGCGACTCCGGCGAGGAGTAGCCGCAATCTCCCTCTTTCGCCGCCGGGAGGACTCCTCGGGCGAGCGAATACTGATCGTCGGCCTCGGCAACCCGGGCCGCAGATACGCCGGGACCCGGCACAACATCGGCTTCGAGGTCGGGTCCGAGCTCTCGCGCCGCTGGGAGCTGTCCCGCGCCAAGAGCCGCTTCGGCGGCCAGATCGCGGAAGGGCGCGCCGGGCCGGGCGGGCCCCGAGTGGCGATCCTCCTGCCCCAGACCTTCATGAACGACTCCGGCGACTCGGCCGGGCCGGCGCGCGGCTCGCTCAAGGTCCCGCTGGACCGGGTCGTCGTCCTCCACGATGAGATCGACCTTCCGTTCGGCGAGGTCCAGTCGCGCCTGGGCGGCGGGCTCGCCGGCCACAACGGCCTCAAGAGCCTGCGGGCAGGGTTCGGCGACCCCGATTTCTGGCGGGTCAGGGTCGGCGTCGGCAGGCCCGACTCGACCGACCCCGAGGTCGTCTCCGCCTACGTCCTCGGTGGGTTCCGCGAGCCGCGCGAGGAGGTCGAAGCGCTGGTCGTCGAGGCCGCCGATGAGGCCGAGCGGCTGGTCCAGCGGCTAGCCTGAGCGCGAAATTTATGTCGGGTCCCCGAACCAAATATGAACTCGATCAAGGCGTCGCGGTCCTTCGCCTCGAGCGCCCGGAGGCGCGCAACGCGATCGACACGCTGATGCTGAACGAGATGCAGGCGCACCTTGCCGAGGCCCGGGAGGACGAGGCCGTCCGGGTCCTCGTGATCAGCTCCGGCGACCAGATGGGCCTCTCGGCCGGCGCCGACGTCCGCGAGGAGCTAGAGCCCGAGGCGAAGGTCGCGCGGATGCAGCTCTTCGCCGACCTCTACGACGCGATCGTCTCCTTCCCGAAGCCGACCGTCGCCGCCTGCCACGGCGACGTCGTCGGCGGCGGCGCCGAGATCGCGGTCTGCTGCGACCTGCGGGTCGGGGGCTCGAACCTGCGGATGCGGTTCCCCGGGGCCGCCCTCGGGGTGCCGGTCGGGCCGGCGCGGCTGGTCACCCTCTGCGGCCTCGCGACCGCCAAGTACCTGCTGCTCACCTCGCGCACGGTCGGCGCCGACGAGGCGCTGCGGCTCGGGCTCGTCAATCGCGTGGCACCCGCGGCGGCGACCGAGGAGGCGGCGGTCGAGCTCGCCACCGAGGTCGCGGCACATCCGCCGGAGGCGGTCGCCCGCCTCAAGCGGATGCTCCACGCCTGGGACGACGTCGAGGGCCGCTCGGCGGCCGAGGGCGAGGGCCAGGTCGAGTGGCAGCGGTCCGGCCCCGGGCTTCCGACCTACGACTAGTCGGTTCGGCCATGGTTTAGTGGATCCGACTCTCTGTGGGTAAGGTCGAGGGGTGTTCCCTCGACCTCCCCGCGTCAGCGGGAACCGTCTCTCGATAGTCGTCGTACTCATGACTGTGGGCCTGCTCGGCCTGGTGGTGCCGGCGGCCTCCGCAAAAACCTACGTCGTGAATGAACTGGGCGACGCTACGGACGCCGCCACCAACGAAGTCTGCGACTCGGTCGCAGGCGGGTCGGAACAGTGCACGCTGCGGGCGGCGATCGAAGAGTCGAACGCTTCGACCGGCGTCGTCGATCTGATCGGTTTCGACGGGACGATCTTCAACGGGGAACCCGCGGACACGATCGCCCTCGGCTCCGGCCTGCCTCCAATCACCAATCAGGTCACGATCAACGGCAGCAGCTGCCTGGCGGCCGGCGCCCCGATTAGCCCGTGTGTCGGGGTCAACGGTCCAACTACAGAAGCAGCACTGACGATCGAAAACACGGACAACGTCACCATCAACGGCCTCTCTATCACCGGGGGGCAGTTCGGCATCGACGTCATCGACAGCTCCCAGGCCTTCACCGCCACCAACGACTGGATCGGGGTGAAACTGGACGGCAGCGCCGCCGGCAGCCTCGCGGCCGGGATCTTCATCGACCCCGACTCCAACGGCGCCCACATCGGCGGTTCGAACCTGGCCGACCGAAACGTGATCTCCAACAACGGCACCGGGCTCGACATCCTGGGCGCCGACAACGCGGTGATCCAGGGCAACTTCTTCGGCGTCAAACCGGACGGCCAGACGGCGGCCGGGAACACCAACAAGGACATCGAGATCACCGACTCGACCGCCGGCGCCGGGTTCAAAGCCGAAAACAACGAAATCGGCAGGCAACTATCCCCCGGGGCGCCACCGACGCTCGAATGCGACGAAGGCTGCAATGTGATCTCGGGGTCCCAGTACGGGATCGACCTCAACGGGAACGGCAGCGCGCTTCAGGAAGAGGCGCCGGCGAGCGGCCCGACGGTGATCCACTCGAACTACATCGGGCTCAACGCCGGCGGCCTCGGCGCGCTCCCCAACACGAATTACGGAATCATGGTCGGTGCCGCGAACAAAGCGACGATCGGCGGCCCCTCGGTGTCCAGCGCCGCCGTCAACGTGAATCGGATCGCCGGTGGCGAATATGGGATCTTCGCCGCCGAAGGCGACGACCTCAAGGTTGAATTGAACGCCATCGGAACCAACGCCATCGGTGGCGAAGTCACGCCTCCGTCGGCGGTGGGGATCTTCGATCTCGCGCTCGGAGTGACCGAACCGGCGGTCATCGCGCTCAACTCAGTAAGGATGGTCGGTGGAGTCGGGATCGAACAGGGATTCACCGGCTCGCAGATCACATCGAATTCGATCGTCGGAGGCGAATTCGGCATCCGAACCATGGTTTCGGGTGGCGAGGGGAGCCTGATCGAAGGCAACGGGATCGAAGGCGCCGAACGGAACGGGATCCTGATCGAAGACGACGGCAACGAAGTGCTTGGCAACTTCGTGCGTGAATCGGGCGCGGCGGGGATTCGGATCCAGACCCCATTGAACGAAGGCCTCCTGCCGTCGAGTGGGAATCTGATCGGGGGGCCGTTCGCAGACGAGAACTCGATATACGAAAACGGCGGCGCCGCGATCGAAATCTCCGATCTCGAAGAAAGCGACAACGAGGTCGGCGCCAACAGCGGCCTCGAAAACGCGGGCCCATTCGTCGACCTGGTCTCGGCCAATCCCGGCACCGAACCGAACGGTCCCAATCATGGGATCAAACCGCCGACGATCTCCTCGGCGACGCCGAGCGCGATGAGTGGCACGGCCCTGCCGGGGGCCAGGGTCCTCGTCTTCCGCAAGGCGACCGCTGCGCCCGGTGAGATCAAATCGTTCATCGGCGAAGCGACCGCCGACGGCAGCGGGGCGTGGAAAGTGGAATACGAAGACCAGAGTGAAGAACCGCTGACCCTCCCCGAGGGGACCAACGTCGCTGCCCTGCAGACAGGCCCCTCCGAGGGCTCCTCCGAGCTGGCGTTGACGATCGCGGAGACCCCCAAACCCGAAGAAAAAGGGAGCGGCGGCGGTGGCGGCGGCGGCTCGACTAACCCGGCCGACAAAGCGCCGCCGCAGACCAAGATCACCAAGGGCCCGAAGGGAAAATCGAGCGCGACCTCGGCGAAGTTCAAGTTCACCTCGACCGAGGCCGGCTCGACATTCCAGTGCAAGCTCGACCACAAGCCGTTCAAGACCTGCCGCTCACCGAAGAAATACAAGCGCCTGAGGCCGGGCAAGCACGTCTTCAAGGTGCGGGCCACGGACCCGGCGGGCAACACCGATCCGACGCCGGCGGTGAAGAAGTTCACCGTTCTGAAGTAGCCACCCGCGGCGGTCGGGGAGAATGAACCGGTGCTGACCGTCGCCGTCACCGGACCGACAGGGGAGATCGGCAAGCCGTTCATGGCTGCGCTGCAGCGGGCCCCCGAGGTCGGCCGGATCATCGGCATGGCCCGCCGTCCCTTCGACCCGATCGCCAACGGCTGGGACAAGGCCGAATACCGGCCGGGCGACATCCGCGACCCCGATGCGGTCGCGGCGCTGGTAGACGGCGCCGACGTCGTCGTCCACCTCGCGTTCGTCATCGTCGACGACGACGGCGAGGGGCCGGAGATCAACAGGGTCGGGTCCCGGACCGTCTTCGACGCGGCGGTCGCGGCCGGCGTCGAGCGCCTCGTCTACACGTCCTCGGTCGCAGCCTACGGGTTCAGCCGCGACCTTCCCGACCTCCTCACCGAGGATCTTCCGGTCCGCGGGACGTCCCGCCACCCGTACTCGGCGGACAAGGCGGAGGTCGAGGCCGAGCTCGAGGCGGCTCTCGAGGGCTCCGACACCGCCGCCTACGTCTTTCGGCCCTGCATAGTCGCCGGGCCCGAGGCGACGATGCTGCTCGACATGATCCCGTTGCTGGCGTTGGGCCAGAAGCTGCCGGCCCCGATGCGCTGGGCGCTGAGGCGGACGCCGTTCCTGCGCCCGGTCCTGCCCGATCCGGGGGTCCGGTTCCAACTCGTCCACCACGACGACGTCGCCGCCGCGATGACCGCCGCGGCAATCGGCGTCGGCGAGCCGGGCGCCTACAACCTCGCCGGGCCCGGAGAGCTGACGATCTCCGACCTCGCGCACGAGCTCGGCTGGCACGCGGTCAGCGTCCCCGCCGCGCCGGAGATCGCCGTCGGCGCCGCCGCCGAGGCACTCTCCCACATCCCCCACGTGCCGCAGGAGGCGACCTGGATCGAGGCCGTCCGCAGGCCGATGCTGATGGACACCGCGCGCGCCCGACAGGAGCTCCGCTGGATGCCCCACCACGACGCGCGCGAGACCCTGCGCGAGACGATCGCCGCGGTCCGCGGCCGCGGCTGACATCACCGGTCAGCTCAGCCCGACCAGGTCCTGGAGTCGAGCTCGGTCCCGCCGTTGAAGGGGCCGGGGTCTGCCAGGACATGGTCGGCGACGGCGTCGCACCGCGCGACCCAGAGCTCTCCGCCGGCGGCCGCGGCGGCCGCGCGGTCGAGGAGCGTGGCCAGTCGTTTCGCGCCGAGCCAATCGAGGAGCGCGAGGTGGAGGACGACGGCGAGGTAGCCGCCGTCGCTCGCCAGGCGCTCGAGCTCGGCCTCGAGCGCCGCGAGGAACTCGCCCGGACCCAACGCCTCCGCCCGCCCCGCGATCTCCTCCCGCACCGACTCCAGGCCGGGCAGCAGCGAGCTGGCATCGACGTCGCGCCAGCGGAAGGGCAGCAGCGCCATGCCGCCGTCCTCGCCGGCCCCTGCTCCGGCCGGCGAGCAGTAGCGGAGCCCGGCCTCGCGGAGAGCCTCGAGGCCGCCCGGGCCGAGGCCGCCTCCCGGAGGGCGAATCCCGGCCGGGCCCAACCCGAGCGCCTCGAACGCCGCCCTGCCTCGGGCCAGGTTCTCGGCCTGCTCGGCGGCGCTCAGGCCGGCCCAGTTCTCGTGGCGCCAGGCGTGGTAGGCGACCTCGTGGCCGTTCGAGTCGAGCTCGACCAGTAGATCCGGATAGAGCTCGGCGTTGAGTCCCTCGACGAAGAACGTTGCGCCCAGGCCACGGGATCCGAGCTCGCCGAGCAGCGATGGGAGGACCCGGGTGGCGGTCGGGTGGCCGCCGGGCGGGGTGTCGGCGGCCACGGCTCCCGACTCGATTTCAGCCGCCTCGCCGAGGTTGTCGAAGGTGAGGCTGAGGGCGCCGGCAGCGCCGTCCGGCCAGAGCGGGCCGCTCACGGGTCCAGCAGGGCCGGGCTCCAGCGCTCAGGTTCGCGGCGAGCCTGCTCGCGCGCCCAGCGGAAGTGATGGCGGGCCGAGGCGAGCAGGGCCGGGAAGTTGAGCATTCCGGCGAGCGCGAAGCGGCGCGACCCCGGCGCGGTCTCGGTCAGCACGCTGAGGGCGCTGGCGATCCCCCAGCCCCAGAGGACCGCGTTGTAGGCGGCGAGCTGGTCGTCACGGAGGCCCTCCGCTTCGTCGAGCATCGGCAGGCCCCCGTGCAGTGACCATGGCCAGGCCTTGAAGTGGACCGCGACCCCGGCGACGCCGATCCCGGCGTTGAAGGCGGTGATCCGCTCGGCGGCGCGGCCGCCCCGGGCGGCGGCGACGAGCCCCAGCGGGATCAGGAAGGCCCAGAGCGCGGTCGCCCCCCGACGCCCAAGCTCGGGCTCGAAGACGAGGCCGACCCCGGCCCTGGTCTCGAAGGTGTTGTGCGCGAAGAGGCCGAGGGTCGAGCCGGCGGCGAAGGGGCGGCGCAGTCGCATCGTCTAGACAAGTCTCGCGCTTCGCTCGCTACGCGAGAAGTCGGATATGGACGGCTGCTCGCTCCGCACTCGGTTGAGACTAGCCCCTCTATCTACAATCGGCGGAAGCGCGCCGGATCGTGCGATTCGGCCCCTTCGCATGCAATGAGCCTCCGTCCAGTCATAGATATAGCCGCCGAGAATCCGCGCCTCGGCGCCCTCGCCGGTGCCGTCCGCGGCGCCCAAGAGCCGGTCGGGCTGCGTGCCTCGGGCACCCTGCGGCCGCTCCTGCTCGCGACCCTGCTCGAGGACGATCGCGGGCTCGCCGGGCGACCGGCGCTGCTGGTC
This sequence comes from Solirubrobacterales bacterium, assembly GCA_036406355.1. GTDB lineage: Bacteria > Actinomycetota > Thermoleophilia > Solirubrobacterales > 70-9 > VRUE01. The sequence goes on from DASXBC010000159.1 coordinate 7,461, forward strand.
AGCGCCGACGACCGCTCGGCGCGCGACCTCGCCGCCGACCTCGCCGCGTACCTGGCGCCGCGCCGCGTCCGCCTCTACCCGTCGCGGGGGACCGGCTACGCATCGCACGTGACCCCGCCGCCGCACCTCGTCGGCCTCCGGATCGACGCCCTGGACGCCCTCCGCGATGGCGGCGATGCCGTCGTCGTCGCCAGCGCCGTCGCCCTCGCCGAGGCCGTGCCCGACGCCTCTCTGCGGCCCGCGGGCTTCATCGTGTCGCGCGGCGACGAGATCGACCTCTCCGTCGTCGCCGGCGACCTCGCAACCGCCGGCTACGAGCGCGTCGAGCAGGTCGAGGAGCGGGGCCAGTTCGCGATCCGCGGCGGCATCCTCGATGTCTTCGGGGCGACCGAGGAGCGCGCCGTCAGGATCGAGCTGTTCGGCGACGAGGTCGACTCGATGCGCTGGTTCTCGACCTTCACCCAGCGCTCGCTCGGCGAGGCCGAGCGGGTCGAGCTGGCCCCCGCAGCCGAGCTCGACGTCGAGCACCGCGAGCTCGCCGAGCTGGCGGCGATGGAGGCCGCGGAGGAGGGGGGAGAGCCGCCGAGCCTCGCCGAGGTCCTTCCGCTCGAGCAGTTCGGGGCGCCGCTCGACCTCGTCCCCAAGGAGGCCGCGGTGATTCTCGCTGCCGCCGAGGAGATCGAGCCGGCGCTGCGCGACCACTGGGACGACGTGACGACGGCGATGCACGCCGACGACGCCCGTCACCTCTACGTCGACGTCGCCGGGCCGCTCTCGACCCGCGCCGTCCTCGAGGTGCGGGGCGCGGGGGAGGACGGCAGCGACGCATTCCGCGCGTCGCGGGCCGAGTCGCCGGCGCGCAGCATCGGCGAGGCCGAGGCCGAGCTACAGAAACTCGTCCGCTCCGGATATCGCACCGTCGTCGCCTTCGACGGCCGCGGCGAGGCCGAGCGCGCCCGCTACGGGCTCGACCGCCTCGACGCCTCGATCCTGGACGGCGGGGCGCTCTCGCCCGACCCCGGCCTGGCCTTCGCCGAGGCCCGGTTGCGCGAGGGGTTCGTCAGCCCCGAGCTGCAGCTCGCGGTGATCCCGTTCCGCCGCCTCGTCCATCGCCGCAAGCGGGGGGCCGAGCGCGCCCCCGGCGCCGGCCGCGGCCGCCTCGCCTTCAGCGATCTGCGGGTCGGCGACCACGTCGTCCACGAGGACCATGGGGTCGCTCGCTTCGCCGGCTTCGAGACGCGCGAGGTCGGCGGAATCACCCGCGACTACCTCTACCTCGAATACAGAGGAGAGGACCGGGTCTATGTCCCCACCGACCAGCTCGCGAAGCTGAGCCGCTACGTCGGCGCCGGCGGCGAGCCGGCGCTCTCGGCCCTCGGCGGCAAACGCTGGCAGAACATGAAGGCCCGGGCCCGCCGCGCGGCCGGTGCCCTGGCCGGGGAGCTGCTCAACCTCTACGCCGAGCGGCGGACGCGAAAGGGCCACGCGTTCTCAGCCGACGGCGAGTGGCAGATGACGATGGAGGCCGCCTTCCCCTACCGCGAGACCGCCGACCAGATCGAGGCGATCGAGGCGGTCAAGGGCGACATGGAGTCCGAGCAGCCGATGGACCGCCTCGTCTGCGGCGACGTCGGATTCGGCAAGACCGAGGTCGCGCTGCGCGCCGCCGTGAAGGCCGCGGCCGACGGCAAGCAGGTGATGGTCCTGGCGCCGACGACGATCCTCGCCCAGCAGCACTTCGGCACCTTCCGCGAGCGCCTCGCCGACCTCCCGTTCATGCTCGACTGGGTCTCGCGCCTGCGCAAGCCGGCCGACGTCAAGGCCGTGCTCGCCGCCTTCAAGGAGGGCAAGGTCGACATCCTGATCGGCACCCATCGCCTCCTTTCGCGCGACGTCCGCGCCGAGGATCTCGGGTTGCTGGTAGTCGACGAGGAGCAGCGATTCGGCGTCAAACAGAAGGAGCTGCTGCGCCAGCTGAAGCTGAAGGTGGACGTTCTCTCGCTCTCGGCGACGCCGATCCCGCGCACCCTGCAGATGAGCCTCGCCGGGCTGCGCGACATCTCGGTGATCGAGACGCCGCCAGAGGGCCGGCGCCCGATTCGGACCTACGTGGGCCCCTATGACGAGGACCTGGTCCGGCGGGCGATCGAGCGTGAGCTCGAGCGCGGCGGGCAGGCGTTCTTCCTTCACAACCGGATCGACAGCCTGCCCGAGGTGGTCGAGCGGCTGCGCGGTCTGGTGCCGAAGGCGCGGGTCGCCGAAGCCCACGGCCAGATGGAGGAGTCCCAGCTCGAGCAGACGATGCTCGGGTTCCTGCGCGGGGACGCCGACTGCCTGGTGACGACGACGATCATCGAGTCCGGCCTCGACATCCCGACCGCGAACACGCTGATCGTCGAGCGCGCCGACCGCCTCGGCCTCGCCCAGGCGTACCAGATCCGCGGCCGGGTCGGCCGGTCCCGCGAGCGGGCCTTCGCCTACCTTCTCTATCCCACCGTCGAGGCGCTGACCGAGGAGGCCTCGGCCCGGCTCTCGACCCTCGCCGATCACACCGAGCTCGGCTCCGGGTTCAAGATCGCGATGCGCGACCTCGACATCCGCGGCGCCGGCGACCTCCTCGGCGAGGAGCAGTCCGGCCATGTCGCCGCGGTCGGCTTCGAGCTCTACTGCCAGATGATCGACGAGGCCGTCGCCTCCGCCGCCGCCGACGGAGGGGGAGAGGAGGAGGCCGCGTCGCTGCGGTTCGACGTTCCGGTCGACGCCTACCTACCCGCCTCCTACATTCCGTTCGAGGCGGCGAAGATCGATGTCCACCGCCGCGTCGTCGCCGCCCGCGAGCCTGGCCAGCTGCGGGCGATCCGCGACGAGCTGGGCGACCGCTTCGGCCCGCTCCCCGCCGAGGCCGAGAACCTGCTGGCGCTGCAGCGGGCGCGGATCGAACTGCGCCTCGCGGGAGCGAGCAACGTCGAGCTGCGCGGCGGGCGGCTCAGCATCGTCGGGATCGAGCTCGATTCCGAGCAGGCCACGACGCTCGGCGAAAGGGTCGAGGGATCGCTCTACGAGTGGCGCGAGAAAACGGCGTCGGTGCGGGTGCCGGACGATCCCCGTGAGCGGCTCGACGCAGTATTGGCGATGGCGGCCGGGCTGCGCGACGCTTTGAGCGCAAATTTAGCCGGAAAAGATATGCTCCCCGCCTCGTGAGTCCGAATCAGGGCAGGAGACCCGCCTCGGGGAAAGGCGGGAAAAAGGGCGGCTCGGCGCAGCGCGCCAAAGACCCCGCTGCCCTGCGGCGGCTTGCCCTCCTCGCCTTCGGCGCCGTCTTCATCGTCCTCTTCGTCGTCGTCGCCATCGCCGAGGGCCTCGGGGACCCGAGCATCCCCTCCGGCGACGTCGTCCTGATCCAGGACGCGCCCGGCGACGTCGGGCACATCAGCGAAGCTGAATTCCAGCGTTCGATGAAGCAGGCCTCGACTCAGACCCCCGAAAAAAAAGTCCCCAAACCCGGCGACCCGAAATACAAAGAAGTGATGGAAGCGGCGTTGGGGAACCTGATCGACTCGGCCTGGCTGCGCAGTGAGGCCGACGAACAGGGTCTCTCGGCGACCCAGGCCGAAGTCGAAAAACAGTTCAAGAAACTGAAGAAAGAAAACTTCAAAACGGAAGCCGAATACAAGAAATTCCTCAAAGAATCCGGCTTCACCCAGAAGGACGTCGATGAACGGGTCGAACTCCAGATGCTCAGCGAAGAAATCCAGAAAGGCATCACGGAAAACGCTCCGTCACCGAGCCAGCGCGAAATCGAAAACTATTACCAGGCGGCGCTCTCGACCCAGTTCACGCAACCCGAAACCCGCGACATCCGTCTCGTCGTCAACAAAGACAAGACGAAAGCGGAATCGGCGCTGAAAGACCTCGAATCGGACAACTCGCCGAAAAACTGGAAAAAAATCGCGAGCAAATACTCCGAAGACGAACTGAGCAAATCGAAAGGGGGGTTCCAGAAAGGCATTGCCGAAGGCGTGCTGGAAGAACCACTCAACGAACAGGTCTTCAACGCCCCCAAGCACCAGGTCGACGGGCTGATCAAGACCGAACGCGGCTACAACCTCTTCGAAGTCGAAAACTCGACGCCCGAAACGACCCAGGAACTGAAAACGGTCGAAGCGCAGATCAAATCCCAGCTCGAACAGCAGGCCGAACAGGAATCCTTCACCGAATTCGTCTCCAGCTACACGAGCAAGTGGAAAAGCCGCACCTTCTGCGCCGACGGCTTCGTGATCGAACGCTGCCGCAACTTCACAGCTCCGGCGCATCCGGCGACCGCGGAACCGGCCTGCTACGAAGCGAACCCGAAAACGCCGCCGAAAGCCTGTCCGGCTCCCGTCTTCCAGCTGATTCCGGCGATGCCGGGCACGGTCACCCCAGTCGAACCGCGCGGGACGCCGCTTGCCCAGCGCCCGATCCCGGCGGCCGGCGAAGAAGAAACGCCGACGCTGCCGACCGGGACCTCGCTGCCGCCCGGAACGAGCCCCTAACGGCTCGCGGCAAATAGACTGCTCCGTCCCGTGAGCGCCATTTCGTCGATCCACGCACGCCAGATCCTCGACTCGCGCGGCAACCCGACCGTCGAGGTGGAGGTCGCGCTCGACTCGGGCGCGCGCGGTCTGGCGGCGGTCCCCTCGGGGGCGTCGACCGGCGAGTTCGAGGCTGTCGAGCTTCGCGACGGCGGCGACGCCTGGGCCGGAAAGGGGGTCTCGCGGGCGATCGCGAACGTCAACGACGAGATCGCGAAGGCCCTTCTGGGCGCCCGCGCCGCCGAGCAGGGCGCGCTCGACGAGACGATGATCGAGCTCGACGGCACCCCCAACAAGGGCCGCCTCGGAGCCAACGCGATCCTCGGCGTCTCGCTGGCGGCGGCGAAGGCCGCGGCGGCCGACTCCGGCCAGCCGCTCTACCGCTACCTGGCCGAGCTCTACGGGGGCGGCGAGCCGAGGCTGTTGCCGGTGCCGATGCTGAACGTGCTCAACGGCGGCGCCCACGCCGACAACTCGGTCGACTTCCAGGAGTTCATGGTCGTCCCCGCTGGCGCGGCGACGTTCTCAGAGTGCCTGCGGGTCGGGACCGAGGTCTTCCACGCCTTGAAGAAGACCCTCGCTGCGAAAGGCCTCTCGACCGCGGTCGGCGACGAGGGGGGCTTCGCGCCGGACCTCGATTCGAACGAGGCCGCGCTGCAGACGGTCCTCGCCGGGGTCGAGGCGGCCGGCTACGAGCCTGGCTCTGACGTCTACATCGCTCTCGACCCGGCGACGAGCGAGCTGTTCGAGGGCGGCAGCTACGAGCTCGAGCACGAGAGCCGCACGCTCAGCTCCGAGGAGCTCGCGGCCTATTGGGAGGACGCCTGCTCGCGCTACCCGATCGTCTCGATCGAGGACGGCATGGACGAGGAGGACTGGGATGGCTGGAGGCATCTCACCGAGAGGATCGGGACCCGGGTGCAGCTCGTCGGCGATGACCTCTTCGTCACCAACCCCGAGCGGCTCCGTCGCGGAATCGGGGAGCGGGTCGGGAACTCGATCCTGGTCAAGGTCAACCAGATCGGGACCCTGACCGAGACCCTGGATGCGATCCGGGTCGCCCGCGAGGCGGGATACACGGCGGTGATCTCGCACCGGTCGGGCGAGACCGAGGACACGACGATCGCCGACCTCGCGGTTGGCACCGGCGCCGGCCAGATCAAGACCGGGGCCCCGTCGCGCTCGGATCGGGTCGCGAAGTACAACCGCCTGCTGCGGATCGAGGAGGAGCTGGGCTCGGCCGCCGAGTTCCCCGGCCTGCAGGCGTTCGCCCAAGCCTCCGTCTGGTGAAGGAATGCGGGGCCCGGCCGCGTAGCACCGGGTATGGCAGCGCGCGCTCACGCGGGAAGGACCGCGGTCCGCAGTGCCCGCCGCAGGCCGGCCGCCCGCCGCAGGCCGGCCGCCCGCCGCGGCCAGAGCCGGATCAAGTGGGACCGGGTCGGGAGGATCGCCCTGACGCTCGTCCTCGGCGCCGTCCTCTACTCCTATCTGAACCCGGCGATCGACCTGGTCAAGACCTACACGGCGACGACAGCGGCAAAAGTCGAATTCCACGAGATGCTGGCCGAAAACAAGCGCCTGCACCGCCGCATCCAGTCGGCGGGCGACCCGGTCTCGATCGCCCGGCGCGCCCGCGCGCAGGGGCTCCTCGCCGAAGGCGAGAGGCCGCTCGTCGTGCGCGATCTCAAGCCCTGAGACGCCCCCGACGGGAGCTCCTCCGGTGATCGGCGCCGGCACCTACGTCCTCACCGCCGCGATGCTGGCCGCCGTCGTCATCTCGGTCGGGTTCAGCGCCCTCGGGATCCGTCGCCGGCTGATGCCCGAGTGGGAGGGCGCCCCGTCACACCTCGTCGAGGCCCTCCTCGCCATCGCCCTCCTGATCTGGATCTCGGAGCTCCTCGGAGTCCTCCAAATCCTCTACGCCTGGACCCTCGTCCCCGCCTCCCTGCTGTTGGCTGTCACGGTCTACATCTGGACCCGCACCGACCTTTCGCGGTCAGATGGTGAGCTGCCTCCGGGGGGTGGTCCGGGTTTGGGGGGGTCGAGGACAGCTCGGCCCGCAGATTCTCCCCAAAACCGGGACAGGACCCCCCGGCCGCACTTCCTCATGTCCCTGGTGGCCATCGGTGTGGTTGCAGTCGTCTTTGCCCACTGGGGCCTCACAGCCAAGGACGCGCTCGACCGGGGGATATTCAATTTCGACTCGCTCTGGTACCACATGCCCTACGCGGTCGAGTTCGCCAAGAGCCATTCCGTCACCGGCTTCCACCCGACCGAGACCGTCCTCACCAACTGGTTCTACCCGCAGAACTCCGAGCTCCTCCACGGCGTCGGGGTCCTCCTCACCCAGCGCGACACTCTCTCGCTGTTCATCAACTTCGGTTGGCTCGCGGTCGCCTTTCTCGCCGCCTGGTGCGTCGGGCGGCCCTACGGCCGCGGCCCGCTCTGCGTCGCCTCGACCGCAGTCGTCCTCGAGTGCCACACGCTGGTCGTCCGCGAGCCCGGCGCCGGCAAGAACGACGTCGTCGCCGCGGCGCTGATCCTCGCCGCGATCGCGATCCTCCTCAACGCCGCGTCGCGATCGGGTGGCGGGGGTCGGATGGTGCCCGTCGGGTGGCCGCTGGCGGCCGCCGGGCTCGCGGTCGGGCTCGCGGTCGGCACCAAGCTGACCGCGGTTGCGATCGCGGCCGCGCTGACGGTGGCGGTGATCGCGCTGGCCCCGCCGGCGAGGCGTTGGGCCGCAAGCGGCTGGTGGTTCGGATCGGCGCTCGCCGCCGGCGGCTACTGGTACCTGCGCAACCTGATCGCCAGCGGCAACCCCCTGCCCCAGGCCGAGCACCTTGGACCGATCGGCCTGCCGCATCCCGAAACGCTTCAGTCGGGCCGACCGGACCACAGCATCCTCCACTACGCGACCGACACCGGCGTCTGGCACGAATACTTCGCCCCGGGCCTGCACGATGCCTTCGGCGCGCTCTGGCCGCTGGTCGTCCTCGGCGCGGTAGCCGGCCCGATCATCGCCCTCTTCTGGGGCAGGGATCGCGTCCTGCGCTTGCTCGGGGCCGCGGTCGTGTTCGGTCTGCTCGCCTACCTGGTGACGCCGCTCGGCGCGGCGGGCGCCGAGGGCGAACCGGTCGGCTTCGCGATCAACATCCGCTTCGTCCTGCCCGCGATGCTCGCCGGGGCGGCGCTGCTTCCGCTGGCGCCATTCCTCGAGCGGGAGCGCGCCCAGTGGGTCGCGATGGCGGTGCTGCTCGTGGTCCTGGTGGTCACCGACCGCCCCGACGCCGTCCTCCGCGACCCGTCGCGCCCCTTCGGGCTGCTGGTCGCGGCGCTGGCTGTCCTGATCCCCGCCGCCCTCATCTACTACTTCGCGTGGCGCCCGGCGCGCCCGGCCGCGGTGCTCGCTGGATTCGCCGGCCTCGCCCTTGTCGTCGCCGCGATCGGCTACCCGGTCCAGCGCCACTACCTGGGAGACCGCTTCGGGCCCGGTTCGGAGATTCCCGGGTACGGTCTCGACGCAGCCTACGTCTGGGCTCGGGGGCAGACGGACGCGAGGATCGGCCTGGTCGGGACGACCGCCGGCTTCGTCGGCTATGGCTTCTACGGCACTGACCTCTCGAACGACGTCAGCTACCTCGGCGTCACCGGTCCGCGCGGCGCCTACAACGCGATCCCGACCTGCAGCGAGTTCCGGGACGCGGTCAACGATGCCGACCTCGACTACCTCGTCACCGCGCCGTTCCTCAACTACATCCACCCCGACGAACCGGTCCCCTCGCCCGAGGCGGGTTGGCTGCGGGGCGAGACGGCGGTCAGGCCGGTGCTCCGCAATGGCGAAGTCACAGTCTGGCGGGTGAAGGGGCAGCTCGACCCGGCCGGCTGCGGGCCCGAGAACGCGCCGCTGCGGCGGATCCCACAGCAGCCGGCATCCTGACGGGCGCCTCTGGGTAACCTCACTGCGGTGAGCTACTCGCTCGAGAACGGGCTCTTCCAATGGGAGGACGGCAGGCGGGTCCTCGAGGGGCTGCGCGACGACCCCGCCGAGCGCCGCCGCGCCGATCGCGTCATCGCCGGCGTTCACGAAGAGTTGCGCCGCCGGATCGGGCCGACCTTCCGCGCCGTCGAGCTGGCCGAGCTCTACGCGCAGGGGACAGACCCGTACGTCAAGATCGCCCAGGACTCGGCACCGGGGCTGCGGTCGGACCCGCTATCGCTCGTCGACGCCGCCTTCTGGCTGTACCTGCGCAGGGCCGGCGACTTCGCCGGCGGCCGCGAGCTGATCCGTTAGACGGCTACTCGTCGGCGTCTTCGGCGTCTTCGGCGTCTTCGGGCTCGTCGGAGCCGGCGCGGCGGATGACGATCTGGTCGGGGTCGATCCGGACGGTGACCTCGCGCTTCCCGGCCCAGTTCTCGACGTAGACCGGGTTGTCCTTGACCGCGGCATCGAGCCACAGCCCGTAGCCGTCGGTCTCGCCGTGGTCGAAGGTCGCCTCGAGCTCTTTGCGCCTGCCGCGCCCGCCGCGGCGACCGCGGCGACGGCGGCGCCGCGGTCGGGCCTCGCTCTCGCCACCCTCGGTCTCCTCTGCGTCATCCTCGTCCTCCGCCTCGTCCTCCGCCTCGACCTCGGCCTCGGGCTCCTCCTCGGGCTCCTCGACTGCGGCCTCGGCGGTCGCCGCCTCGACCTCGGCCTCGATCTCGTCGCGGAGGTCGACCTCGGTGCCCCCCGCGTTCTCGTCATCGGGCGTCAGGTCGTGCTGTTTGCGGAACTCGCGCAGCTCGGTCGCGCTGACTTCGAGCTGGTGCGCGATCCAGGCATCGGTTCTCCCCTGGCGAACCCAGGAGCGAATCTGGTTCAGTTGCGGCTTCAGCGAGCGTCGAGCCATCGACGCGCGAGTCTATTCAACCGTCGGAGTTGGCCGCTGCCACGGGTTGGACGCCTAGGCCATCAGGAACGAGAGCGCCTCGAACATCGCGACGATGACGACGACGACGGTGACGGTGAGGCATACGGCGAGGACGCTGAAGCGCACCTTGCCGTGCTGTTCGTTGCGGACCATGCGGCGCTCTCGCGAGCGGTTGGCCGCCCGGCGGCGGAGTTGCTCGCGCCGGCGGCGCTCCAGTGATGTCTCCTGTTCGAAGGCGACCTCGAACTGGGAGATGCTTTGACGCATTCGCATAGAAATCGGCCGGGCGAGAGGCCCGCCTGCGGCTGACCGTACCAAAGCTGCACGTCCTGTTGCAGGCGGTCATAGTGGCGAATCGCACGAAGCCGTGCAGCCGCCGGGGCTAGGGCCCGCAGGCGCCCCAGAGGCCGCGTCCGGCCCGCGCTGCAGAGGACTCGAGCCCGCGCAGACGCGGCGCGTAGCGGTCGTTGGGCGGGATCGTCAGCGTTCGGGCGAGGCCGCGGCGGACCAGAATCGCGTTGACGAAACGGCCGCCGAGGTGGACGTAGGCGAGCAGGCGCCCGTAGACGTCGCGACGCTCGACCCCGAACACGAGCCTCACGGTCCGGCCTTCGAGCAGCTGGTGGGTGAAGTGGGAGGCGGGCGGTCCGTAGCACTGGACCGGGGTCCCCGGCTTGACGGTCTCGGGCGTGTCGACTCCGATCAGGCGGACGTCCTCGATCCTCCCGCCGATCCTCGCCTCGAAGGTGTCGCCGTCGACGACCCGCGTCACCGGCGCGGTCGCCGCCGCAGGGGCCGCGTCCGGGTCGCGCTCCCACGGTCGCAGGATCAGCAGCACCAGCGCCACCAGCAGGATCAGGCTGCCGATCGAATCACGCCTCACCCGGGTCAAAGCGCCCGGCGGTCCGGTCTCTGCCCGGGGCTAGGGGATGCGGCGAACGGTGGAGAGAAGCGTCTCCTTGATCTGGGCGATGATCTCCAGCGCCTCGCTCCACTCGCGCTGCCAGACGTTGCGGCCGAAGATGACGCCGCTGCCGCCGGCCTCCATGATCTCGCGGGTGTGGTTGAGGACCGTCTCGTCGTCGACCCTGGAGCCGCCCGAGAGGACGACCAGCGAGCGCCCGGCCGACTCGACGCAGTGGCGGATCGCCTCCGGCTGGTCGACCTCCATCTCGTTGTAGGGGGCCTGGGCGTCCTTGTCCTTCTCGGGGTCGATCTTCGGCATGTTGAGCTTGACCACGTCGGCACCCATCTCCATCGCTAGCCGCGCCGCGTAGTCGATGGCGTAGAAGGAGTTCGGGCCGCCCTTGGCTTCGACCGCTTCGCCGCGGGGATAGGACCAGACGATCAGCGGCATCCCGTACCGGTCGCAGTCCTGGCGGACGCCGCGCAGCTGCGCGAGGTCCTCGTCCTGGCGCGGCGAGCCGACGTAGAGCGTGTATCCGACCGCGTCGGCGCCGAGCCGGACCGCGTCCTCGACGCTCGCGTTGCAGCTCGAGAAGGCCTTCGCGGAGGACGGGATGTCGGTCTTGCCGTTGACCTTGAGGATCAGTGGCACCTGGCCCGCGTAGTCGGGGTAGTACTTGCTCGCCATCCCGATCTGGCAGGCGAGGGCGGAGTAACCGGCCTCGGCCGCGAGCCGGAACTGGTAATCGGGGTCCTTCGAGGCGGGGTTCGGGAAGAAGTCGCGGGGGCCGTGCTCGATGCCCTGGTCGATCGGCAGCAGCATCAGGGTGCCATTGCCCGGGCCGAACTCGAAGAGAAGTCTCCTGAGCCGGGTCCGTTTGCCCGGGGCCAGCTCGGCCAGCAGCGATTTCTGCTCGGTCAGGCTCTTCAACTCCACGCTGATTCCTCCTCGCTTCCGCGAACTCGATTGCCTTGGGAGTATGGCACCGGACCCGGGGCGTGGGCAGGTGATCGGCGGCCGGTTATCCTCGTTGAGTGGCGAGCGAGCAAGCCGGCATATGAGCGAGACTGAGCTCAGCGTCATCTGCAAGAACTGCGGTTCGGAGGTCAGTCCCTACGTGACCGAGTGCCCGTACTGCGGGGCGCGGCTGCGGAAGCGGGCGCCGAAGCTGGAGCGCCGCGGCGACGCGCTCGAGGCGCGCCCGAAGCGGCGCGCCGCACGCCTGCGGGGGAAGCTGCGACGGAGGGCTGCCGGAGCCGTCGCCGAGCGCTCGTACGCGACCTGGGTCGTCGTCGCGCTCTCGGCGATCGTGCTGATCGCCCAGAAGGCGACCGGAGCGTCGTTGTCGGAGATCGGCGGCCTCGTCGTCCCGTTCGACAACGAGTGGTGGCGGCTGTTCACCGCCCCATTCGCCTACGTCGACGTCGGCTATCTGTTCGTCGTCGCGCTCGCGCTCGTGATCTTCGCCGGCGACCTCGAGCGGCGCCTGGGTACCTTCTCGGTCGCCGTCCTGCTCGTCGCCTGCGGTGCCCTCGGGATGCTGGCCGCGACAGGAGTCGCCGAAGCGGAAAGCAGGTTTACGACGATCGCCGGTGGCAACGGGATGGCGCTCGGTGTGATCGCCGCCTGGTTCGCGATCCGGCGCGCCGACTCGCGACGCTCGATCGACCAGGATTACGACCTGATCGGCGTCGCCGTCGCGGCGGCGGTCATCCTGCTGCTGCCGCTCTTCGACTCGAGCGCCGACGTCTTCGCCGGGCTCGCGGGCGGCGCGGTCGGCGGCCTCGCCGGGCTCGCCGCGTCGGTTCTGCGCCCATCCGAATAGGTTTCGGAGGATGAGTGCAGAGCGAGCAAGCGTGCATCTCTCGTTCTTCGCGCGGCGGGCAGAGCACGGAAAGTTCTGATGGCTGCCCCCGATCCCGAGCGGCTCAGCGCTGCGATCGAGCGGCTGACGGACGCGGAGCGCTTCGCCGAGGCCGAGACCGTCGTCGCCCGTGCGGCACCGGATCTGCAGAGGGTGCTGGCGGCGGCGATGGCCGAGGGCGGGTGGTTCGGAGAGTCGCACGACGCCGAGGCGCTGCGGGCGGCGACCGTCCCCGACCCCGGGGAGCGGATCACCGCCGTCAGGTCGCTGCTCGCCGAGGAGGCGAGGATGGGAATGATGGTTGGAGTCGCCGTCGGATGGGCATTGAAAGAGGAACTGACCGACCTCCCGGAAGGAGAGAGCTGAATGGAGATCCGATTCCACGGGCACTCGTGTTTCGAACTGAGCGAGGGAGATGTGAGGCTGCTGATCGACCCCTTCCTCAAACCGAACAACCCGGCCGCGGTGACGACCGCCGACGAAGTCGACCCGAACCACATCGCGCTCACCCACGGGCATGCCGACCACATGGCCGACGCGGTGCCCGTCGCAACCCGCACCGGAGCCCACTGCGTCGCGATCGTCGAGCTCGCGAACTGGCTCGACTCTCAGGGGGCGGACGCGGTCAGCGACCCGAACCTCGGCGGTACGGTCAACTTCGACTGGGGCTGGATCAAGCTCGTGCCGGCCTGGCACACGAACACGATCCCGGGCTCCGAGGAGGCCCCGTTCAGCGCCGAGCACGGGATCTCGATCGGCACCCCGTCCGGCCTGATCATCTCGATCGGCGGCATGAGCGTCTACCACGCTGGTGACACCTGCCTGTTCGGCGACATGAAGCTGATCGCCGAGCGCAATCCGGTCGACATCGCGATCCTGCCGATCGGCGGTCACTACACGATGGACCGCCACGACGGCGCCTACGCGGCCGGGCTGATCGGCGCCAAGACTGTGATTCCGATGCACTACGACACCTTCCCGTCGATCGAGACCGACGCGGAGGCGTTCAAGGCCGAGGTCGAGTCCTCGACCTCCTCAAAGGTAGAGGTGATGAAGCCGGGCGACACCTTCTCGCCCTGAGCGGCGCTTTGGCCGGCCAGCCAGTCCTGCGCTAGTCTCGGCTCCAGCCTGCAGCAGCGATCGAGGGAGAGACAGATGGAGGCAAAGGAGGCAGCGGGGACACAGCCGCGAACCGAGCGGGAGGACTACCGGGCCACCGCCGACCCGGCGCTGATGGAGGAGGCCGACCGGACCTCGGAGGTCAAGCTCCTCACCTATCGCGAGCTCTACCTGCTGTGGGAGCGCCAACAGTGGCTCACCCAGGACCTCGAC
>DASXBC010000160.1:0-1813 GCA_036406355.1 Solirubrobacterales bacterium
CGGAGCTGTTGCTGCGCGAGATCGCTGAGGTGGGCCTCTCCTCGCGTGAGGGCTGCGGCAACACGATGCGCAACGTCACCGGCGATCCCTGGGCCGGCGTCGCGCCAGACGAGGTCTTCGACCCCACCCCTTACGCCGGGGCCTACGTCCGTTACTTCGTCCGTCACCCGACGACGCAGCTGATGCCGCGCAAGATCAAGACCTCCTTCACCGGCTCCGAGGCCGACCGGGCGATCTCCGGCATCCACGACATCGCCTTCCTCAGCCGCGAGCGCGACGGCGTCCGCGGCTTCGAGATCCGGGTCGGCGGCGGCACCTCGATCATGGCCCGCGTCGCGCCGACCCTCTACGAGTTCGTCGAGGCCGACAACGGCGAGTACCTCAAGGTCGCCGAGGCGGTGCTCCGGATCTTCGACCGCCAGGAGTGGCTGCGGGTCAACCGGGCCCGCGCCCGGATCAAGGTCCTGATCGACAAGATCGGGATCGACGCCTTCCGCGAGCAGGTCGACGAGGAGCTGACCGGCGAGTGGGCCGAGGAGCGTGAGTTCGACGTCGAGCGGCTGCGGTTCGCCGACGATGAGCAGGAGAACGCCCCGCCGGTCCCCGCCGCTGCGGCCTCGCCGAACGGCGACCGCACCGAGTTCGAGCGCTTCGTCGAGGGCAACGTCCAGGCCCAGCGCCAGGAGGGCTTCTCCGCGGTCGAGGTGAAGATCGACCGCGGCGATCTGACTCCGGAACAGTTCCGCGGCCTCGCCGCGATCATGCGCGAGCACACCGGCGGCTACGCCCGCAGCACGGTGCAGCAGAACTTCGTCCTGCGATGGGTGCGCGACGAGGCGCTCTACGACGTCTGGCAGCGGCTCGAGGGGCTCGGCCTCGCCGAGATCGGGCCGCGGACCGTCAGCGACGTCGTCAGCTGCCCCGGGACCGATAGCTGCAAACTCGGGATCACCAGCTCGATGGGCCTCAACCGGGCGATCAAGGAGCGGGTCGAGGCGATGGACATCACCGACTCGCTGACGAAGCGGATCCACATCAAGATGAGCGGCTGCCCGAACGGGTGCAGCCAGCACCACATCGCCAACATCGGCTTCTACGGGGCCTCGCTCAAGGTCGGCGAGCGCCAGATGCCCGCCTACATCCCCCATATCGGCGGCAACTACGAGGGCGGCGAGGTCATCTTCGGCACCCGGCTGAAGTCGCGGCTGCCCGCCAAACGGGTCCCCGAGGCCGTCGAGCGCTGGATCCGCCTCTACGAGGCCGAGCGCGACGACGGCGAGGAGTTCAACCCCTTCGCCGAGCGGAAAGGCGCCGAGCGGTTCGAAGAAGAGGTAAAGGATCTGACCCTGCCGGCCGAGTTCAGCCTCGAGACGATGCAGCAGTTCATCGACTGGAACCGCGCCAGCCCCTACAAGGTCGAGCGCGGGGAGGGCGAGTGCGCGATATGAACCCAGTGGCCGTTACCCCCGAGATCGACGCCGAGGCGGTCGCCGCCGGGCTCGAGAACCGGACGGCGACAGAGGCGATCGAGTGGATGTTCGAGACCTTCGGGCAGAACCACTACATCGCCTGCTCGTTTCAGAAGACGAGCTCGGTGACCGCGCACCTCGCGACCCAGGTGAATTCGGACGCGCGCTTCTTCTACCTCGACACCGACGTCCTCTTCCCGGAGACCTACGAGACCCGCGACCGGCTCGCCGAGCAGCTCGGGATCGAGTTCGACCGCTACCACAACGTCTCGCTCGCCGAGCAGGCCGAGAAGCATGGCGACGAGCTCTGGAATCGCGATTCTGACGCCTGCTGCAGCATCCGC